>CAUEUQ010000001.1:0-57269 GCA_959021215.1 uncultured Collinsella sp.
AGCGACAAGTAAGAAAACAGAGAGATTAACGACAGTAAAAAGACGCCTCTCAAGAACTTGACTTCTTAGGGAAATCGTTTTTCCCGTCATTCAACATCACCTCTAAGAGGAAACAAACAGGCGAAAGGCAAGGCGAGTAGAACAATCAGAGGATGGCAAGAACTGGATACAAGCGAACCTATACCACAGCCGGCATAACTACCGTACCGGAGATAATTAACAGCAGATCTCAGTTTCATCTTGATCGGAACGTGAGTCCCCAACGTGAAATCATCAATAAAAGAACGCCCTCTCGGATTTTTCAGCATAACCTCCTTCATATTGGTCGTAAGACCATCTTCCAGATAGTCGCCGTAATACGTCGGCGTATTGAACCATCTAATCTTGAGATCCAATTCCGATATCGACTGCCATAGATAGAATTCAGAAAGATATCTTTCGCCTTCGAAACGCGGAAAAGGAAAACGCTTGATTAGTTCAGTGCGCACAATCTCTGCCCTGTCGCCCGGCATCTTGTATTTGAACCTGAAATCACACGACGTAGAGTCTATGTACTCCTCGGTAAACCGTTCAACCGTCTTCTCATCCATGTCGCTCAAAGACACGCCAGACTCCCCAAGAAGCAGTGAGCCGTCAGCGCGCGCGCGCACACCGGAAACGCCAGCAAAAGAATCGTCATCAGCGACTTGCGCGATATATCGCAAGTTCACCTCAATGGAATCATCCGGTAGCCAATCATCGGAATCAACGATAAAAAACCATTCTCCACGAGCAAGGTTCACTCCCCGATTAATCGCTACATGCTTGCCGGCATTTTCCTGCCTTTCGAAATGCATGGGGAATGTCGCATTTGCCTTAAGCTCTGCGAGCAAAGAAGTCGTCTCATCCGTGGATCCATCATCCACAACAACCCACTCAAAATCCTTGCAAGTCTGGCGTTGAAGCGAGTCGAACAGACGGGCTATCGAATAAGCCCTGTTGTAGGTGGGAGTGAATACTGTAATCATCGGGTATCACCCTTATATAACGTTAACGAGAGAATACGAGCGATCTTGCGTGCAATGAAATCGCCCACGTAGGGGGCACACTTGTTGATGAAGCCAATCCGAAACCGCTCACCGGCCGGCAACCAACTCGCGGTACTGACATGGGTGGAGTACGTGCGACTAGTACATTTAAACCCACCGAAGTCGAGCTTTGGACAGAAGTACTCACTCGGATAGACCCTAAAACCGTCATACTCCCATAGAGCGTCTACGCCCCACTGATAGCCATAGCGTTCAAGAACCTCACCGAAAATGTGATTAACGGTATGGGAATACAGGAACTCAATGGAATCCACGAAATCAAGATTTCGGTAAGATTCAAGGACCTCGCCGATTAAGTCAGAGTGAGCCCCAGCCGAGAGCACTAGGCCGGGGTTCACTGCATGCGACTCATAGTCACATGCAGTGAACCCCGATTCTTTGACAAGCGGGTCGATTGACTTCAGAAGCTCACTACCTATGTCCATATAGGTACCGCCGTTGTCGTAAACGACCTTGAAGCGCGCATAGTCGCTCACAAATGCCCATTTACCTGCCTTGTAAGCGTCCCGGGCATAAGGGCACTCATCAACGTCAAAGTTCGATTCATCCCATCGGACAATCTCATAATCCGGCATAAGCTCCTGCCAGCGCTCAACGTTTGCCTGAGCTTTTTGCGGTAGGGGCTTTCCTCCGAACCAGCAGTAATGCAGCACCTTAGGCGTCAACGGTTCCACCTCCAGCAAGCTCCTCATAAACACCTACAAGTTCAGACACGACAGCGCCGAGGTTGTAATTCTCGCGCACCATGTCGGCACCCGCCTTCGCAACGCGGGTGCGCTCGTTCTTATCGCGGCATAGTGTCACAATCGCCTCCACTAGGGCATCTATATCATCGACGGGAACGAAAACGCCGGTCTTACCGTCCTCCACGATGTCACGCACGCCGCCCACGGGGGTCACAACGACCGCTAAGCCGTTCGCCATGGCCTCCAAGAGCCCCATGGGGAAGGCCTCGTTCTTGGACGGCAGACAGTAGATTGCGCACATGTCCAGCAGCGCCTGCTTCTCCCGCGAGCCGACCCATCCCAAGATCGAGCACGCGTCCTCGCAGCCCAGCTCGGCAACAAGCGCCTTCGCACCCTCCACGTCGCCGTCCGCACCGAAATATGCTCGAATACCAGGCACGATCTCCCGCGCCCTAGAAATCGCGCGTATGAGTACGGTGGCGTTCTTGTTGTCATCGAAGTGTCCCAGAAACAGCACCGTGTTCGGCTCCTTGTGATCGTTTACATCCTCGGGGACGTGGATACCGTTGGGAATCGTAACGACATTGTCCGAACCTGATATCTCGGAGGAGAAGTACTCCTTCCATGAGTCGGAAAGAGCGACCACTCTATCTACCGCCGAGAAAACCCTGCGGTAGTCCGACCTGGTCTTCTCGGGCGCATTCGCGTAGGTATCGCGAAAGAGGCCGTCGTGCACGTGCAGAATTGTCGGCACACCGGCATCGACACCTGCCATGGCGAAGAAACGCTCCCGGGCGAAGCTGTTGCCGCCGCCCATGTGGACGTGCAGCACGTCGAAGCCCCTCAAGTGTCGCTTAACCCACGCCAGGGCATAGACACCCTGCGCGAGCTTCTTAAGTTTGCTCCCCTTGCCTGTGCACGGCAGAAAGGTAATGTCGCAGCGGTCCTCGATGCCAGCCTTATAGTAGTCGTTGATGACGGTCGCGATACCGCCTTGCTCGTTGCGTGCGGGCCCCACCATGAGGACCTTAGTGCGCCTCTGTATCATCGGCCACCACCCCGGTAGGCCATGGCAATCGTTGCGAAGCACGCCTCCCTGTCGAAGCCGGCGGCGCGCATCTTTTCCGCATACGAAGGGCGCTCTTCAATACGATACCTATCGATACCCTCGGCGATACGCCGCGCCCAGGTGGAAGGCGCCTCGTCGGTGGGCGCGAATAAGATTCTGTCAGTGATGGACAACTCGCGAGGAAGCACGTCGGAGCCGTATATGGGAAGACCTTCAGCCTGCCCTTCGATGCCAACGAAGGGCAGGCCCTCAAAGAGGGAGGGCAATAGCAGTGCGTCGAAAGCCGAATAGTAGGCGTCGCTTTCCGAGGTCCTCGATACCTTTATGAGCGAGCTGCCCAGACCGAGTCGCTCGGCCTCAGCATCACGTTCGACCTCCATGTCGCCGCTGCCAACCATGCAGAAGCGAGCCCCGGGAACGAGCTTGCGCAGCTCGGAGAACACCTGAAGCTGGTAAAGCGGATTCTTCTGCAGGGCTATGCGGCCGATGCTACCAAGCAGGAACTCGCCGTCAGCCACGCCGAGCTCGCCGCGTATGTTTGCGCGCTTCTGCTCAGAGAAGGCGAACCTAACGAGATCAATACCATTAAAGTAGACGTTAAACGGTTGTTTGCCAAATAGATATTCGCCAGCGTTCGCCGAGCAGGCCCACAAATCGGTCGGCGCGTCTGAAAAGAGCGACGCACAGGCTGCGCCCACGGCCCTCTTCAACGGGTTACCAGAAATCTCGGCCCCCGCGTTGTGCGAGTGGATTATGCGACGGGGGATCCCCGCTTTCTTTGCAATGTCAGCAAGGAAGAAGGCACTGCCGTTGCTTGCTTGGATGTGCACGACGTCGTAATGACCCTCCCGCATGACCGAAGCTATAGAGGAGCTTTGAGCGAACATGTCCTGCACGCGTTCGGAACTCAGAACCGGCCCGATCTTGATGCAGGCAGCATCGGAGTCGACGCGGGTGGTGAGAGACATTATCGCGTAGTCGATTGAACCCGAGGTCTCAGACACCAGCTGCTCGAGAAAGTTCTCAACGCCACCGTCCGGGTACCAACGGTTCACTAGGAGAAGCACGCGTATCTTACCCACGGTATTCACCGTCCGCCAGTACGTCCGCGATCCGCTCGCTCGCATGCCCGTCACCATAGGGGTTCGAGGCGCGGCTCATAGCCTCGTACTCAGCCTGATCGGAGAGAAGGCAACTGAACTCACGGTAGATGACGTCCTCCTCGGTGCCGACGAGCTTCAGCGTGCCGGCGGCCACGCCCTCGGGGCGCTCAGTTGTGTCGCGCATCACGAGCACCGGCTTGCCCAGGCTAGGCGCCTCCTCCTGGATGCCGCCAGAGTCGGTGAGGATGAGGTGGCTCGCGGCCATGAAGTTGTGGAAGTCGAGCACCTCGAGCGGGTCGATGATGTGCAGACGGTCGAAGCCGTCCAACTCCTCGTGCGCCGCCTTGCGGACGAGCGGGTTCATGTGGATGGGGTAGATCGCCTTGGTGTCGGGATGCTCCTCCATAACGCGGCGGATGGCGCGGAACATGCGGTGCATTGGCTCTCCCAGGTTCTCGCGGCGGTGCGCCGTGATGAGGATGAGGCGCGAGCCATCCGCCCACTCGAGCTCGGGGTGGGTATAGCCATCGCGAACGGTGGTGCGCAGGGCGTCGATGCCGGTGTTGCCGGTGACCCAGATCCTGGACTCAGGCTTGCCCTCGTCGAGCAGGTTCTGCTTGCTCGCCTCCGTGGGGGCGAAGTAGTACTCGCTCACGATGTCGACCGCCTGGCGGTTGAACTCCTCCGGCCAGGGACTGTAGATGTCGTGCGTGCGCAGCCCCGCCTCGACGTGGCCCACGGGGATCTGAAGGTAGAAGCACGCGAGGGCCGCCGCAAAGCTGGTCGTGGTGTCGCCGTGAACCAGAACCACGTCGGGTTTCTCGTCCTCGAGGACCGCCTTGAGCTTGAGCAGAACGTCGCACGTAACGTCAAACAGTGTCTGGCCCGGCTTCATGATCGCAAGGTCGTGGTCGGGAGTCACGCCGAAGACGCGCAGCACCTGGTCGAGCATCTCGCGGTGCTGCCCCGTCACGGTCACGACGGTCTCGAACTCATCCGTGCGTGCCTTCAGCTCGTTGACGAGCGGACACATCTTGATCGCCTCCGGGCGGGTGCCGAAGACGAGCATTACTTTCTTCTTAGACATTGGCCTTGCTCCTCTTTGACTCCTTGCGGAGAAGCATGTAGAAACGGGTGTTACCGACTAGATAGCGCTTCACCAGGCGCTTAGGCTCCTGCATCATGCGGAAGAGCCACTCCAGGTTCGCGCGCTGCATCCACATCGGGGCTCGCGGGATGTTGCCGGAGACAACGTCGAACGAGCCGCCCACGCCCACGAATGCGCCCATTGCGCCCAGCTCGCGGAAACGCTCGATCAGGCGCTCCTTCTTGGGCGAGGTAATGCCTACGAAAACGATGTCGGGTTTAGTCTGCTCAACCTCGGCTATCACGGCGTCGAACTCGTCGTCGCCGAAGTAGCCGTCACGGTAGCCAGCGAGGACAATGTTGGGATACCTCTCGGACAGTACCCCTGCGGTTTTTGCGACCACCTCGGCCTTGGCGCCCAGCAGGTAGACCCTGTGCCCCTCGCGCTCAGCCAGTCCGCACAACTCCCACATGAGGTCGATTCCGGCCACGCGCCCGGGCAGGTCCACGCCCAGCTTCCTGGCGGCCATGACCATGGACGCGCCATCGGCATTCACGATTTCGCATCGGCGCACGCATGCGTCCATCTCTGGATCGTCGCGCATCTGCAGCAGCTTGTCGGCGTTCACGCCGATTAGGTGGGCGAAGCGCCCCTCCTTGATGAGGGCGTCGGTCGCCTCGACGGTCTGCTCCATCGTCCATGGGTCGACGGGTGCGCCCAGGATTTCAATTCGCCCGGGAAGAACAGCCCTTGAACTGGCGTCTTCGTGTTTCACTCTTGTCTCTTTAGCAAGCGCCATTTCCGCTGACAACCTCAATCACTGTGAGTAGGATTATTTTCAAATCGAAGAAAGCGCCTCGTTTGGCGATATATTCAAGGTCACGACGGACCATTCCGTCGAATCCCGTCGAGTTGCGCTCAGTGACCTGCCACCAGCCGGTAATGCCTGGTTTTACTGCCAGACGCTGCAGGTCGTACTCGGTGTACTCCGCAACCTCGTTGGGCAGCGGCGGGCGCGGGCCCACGACAGACATCTGGCCCAAGAACACGTTGAGGAACTGCGGGAACTCGTCGATGGAGTGCTTGCGGATGAACCGGCCGATCCTGGTGACGCGCGGGTCCTCCTTCATCTTGAACATGGCGCCGGCGATCTCGTTCTGTTCCTTGAGCTCCACCAGGCGCTCGTCGGCGTCCTTGTACATGCTTCGGAACTTCCACATGCGGAAAGTAGTCAAGCTGCCGTCGGGTCGAGTCTGGCCCACGCGGATCTGGCTGTAGAAGGGGCTGCCCTCGCTCTCCAGGCGGATGAGCGCCGCGAGCACCAGACTGGGGATCGCGATAGCGACGAGCGCGGCACCGCTGAATACGATGTCGAATGTGCGCTTGACGGCCCTGTAGGCCAGGCGCGAGCGGTCCCAGTCCATGATGGATTGCATGGCCTTGTAGCGACCAACGCCTTCACGCCGGTCCATGGCCTGAGCGATGAGCGCTGCCCCCGCGGGCGCATCCTTTGCATATTGAGGTTTATCCAACACGTTCTCTTCCAATACTTCGTCCCCGGGTCGGGGATACTCCCTGTTCTGCGTAGCGACCGCACGCAGCTAGGCGATCGCCTTTTTAAGGTTGCGCATCACACGCTGCTCGTTGGAAAGCACCGCGAGGCCAACGCGGGTGGTTACGCGTCGACCGCACAGGTCGAGCTCCAAATAAGCAGTGCTCTTGCGTCTGTTAATTGTTTTGATAAGGCCTTCGTGGCCCAGCAGCGGACCTGCCGTAACTACGACCTGGTCACCGTCTTTTAGGGCCTCGCTCATGGGCACTACGCGGTCTCCCCTATGCGTAAAGCCGCCAATAAGCTGGACCTCTTCTTTTGCCAGCGGCACAAACTGACCGTCCTGGGAAAGCACCCGGGCAAAGTCGTCCATGCGTAGCAGATACTGTTGCACAGTTTGAGGGTCTGCCGTATCGCAGATGAGATAACCGGGAAAGAGCGGCTTGGTCGTCTTGACCCATTCGCCGTGTACCTTGATCTCGGTTTGATATTGGGGATAAAAGAGCTCTTGCATGGCACCAACCGGCACCATGCGCTCAATGCGCTCGCGCATTACGTCTTCGCGACCGTTAATGACCTGGATCACATACCACACGAGCACCACCCCCTTGCTGTCTTACGTGTGGCTCACGAGGTTTGTGTATGGCTTCGCCAGGGCGCTTGTGCGCGAAGGCGCTCCATATTCAAACCCTGAGCCCAGTTAGACAAGCACGTGGCTCTGCCCCACCGTGAACGGTATGTATAAAAGCAGCGCTGAGATTGCAGGCGTGTATAACAAATTAACCTACAACCTCAGCTGGCTGCGTGCGAACCAGTCAAGCAAGTAAAAAACTAAACCGCACACAAACAGCTGAGGACTGCTACGTTTAGCATATTATTGGAGCTCGTGGCTTTTCTGGCACCGCCGTTACGGCCGGATGCTGATCGACCCTGCGCTTTGTGGTTTAGTGGAACCTGCGGCACAGTTGAACTCATGTGATTTGAAGTATCCTAGCACAAGGGTTTATAGGAATCAATTTAGGTAGTACTGGACAACATATCTATTTACAAAAATAGCGGGTTATTGCGCAACTTTTTTGGGTGCAGCTTGTTGGGGAGCTTGAAAATAAAAAAGCCACTCAATCGAGTGACTTTAAATTCACGATGGTGGAGACGAGGGGGATCGAACCCCTGACCTCTTGACTGCCAGTCAAGCGCTCTCCCAGCTGAGCTACGCCCCCGTGACGGAGTGATACTATAGGGGAAAGTCGCAGGTGTTGCAAGAGGGAATTTTGAGTTTGTTGCTCTGCTTAGGGGTTTTCCTCACGCACGGTATAAATAACCGATTGCTACTCCCTGGTGGACGGTTATTGTTGCTGTCCTTCTTACGACGTTGCTGATGCCGGTGTCGGCTAGTAAACCCAAGAAGGCGTGGTCTAGTTCCCACTCTAGGCCATGCTCGCTGACTACGGTGTTGGGGGCTATAGCGATAATGGAGAAGGTTTTGCCCTCGGAGCCCTCGATGGTCCACGATTCACCTGCGTGAAGAATACGGGCGACAACCTTGTCTTCCTCGACCCAGACGGGAGCATCCTCGTAACCGGCAAGCAAACCCAACACGCTCAGTGCCATGTCGGGGCGGCCGCCGGAGGCACAGGTCGCAATCACCTCGGCACCCGGCCAGCGGCGTCGGACGAAATCGAGCGCCAGCGCCAGGTCGGTATAGTCTTTGTAGGGGTCGTGACGCTCAACTTCAAAGTCGGTGGCGGCATCGACCAACGCACGACCGGCGTCGCTCACCGTGTCGGCGTCACCGACATAGACATCGCAGCCCAAGCCGGCGCCCAGCAGCGCATCGAGTCCGCGGTCCACGGCGACAACGTGATCGCACTCTCCCGCTAGCCTACGCAACAGATCCGCGCTCGCCACCACCGGCGAGCCGCAGACAACTAATACCTTGCAAGCCACAGCCCTCGCCTACCCCTCAAACGCCAGCACGCGATCCAGATCCAGCTCCTCATAGCTGTCGATAAAGATATCGCAGTTGGCGCGTACGTCGTCGCGCTTCATGCGGCCGTGCGGATCATAGATCCCCACGCGCTTAAAGCCTGCGGTGCCAGAGCTCTTTAGACCAAAAACGGCGTCCTCAAACGCCCATGCGCGCTCAAATTTACACCCGTGGCTCTCCTCCAGGCGGCGCAGCGCCAGTTCGTATACATCGGGGAACTGCTTGGAGCGTCCCGCCTCGCCCGTCGTGGTAACAAACTCCATGTAAGCATCGAGCCCGGCACCAGCGAGCGCGGACTGTACCAGCTCGGCCGGCGTGGACGTGGCCACGCACATGGCAATGCCCGCCGCCTTCGCCTGCTCCAAAAATGCCAGGAGCCCCTCGCGCGGCGGCACCTTGGAGTAGCCATCGATCAGGATGTCGCTCAGCTCGCGGTAAAGCTCCTCGCCATTCGCGCCAATATCCCAGGTGTCGTGGTAGGCCTGACACTCATCCTCCAGCGACAAATGCTCAAACTGGGCAAAATCGTCAACGGTCACGTCGACACCGTGGCGGTGCAATAACTCGGGCTGGGCATAGGCCCAAACGGGGGTGCTATTAACCAGTGTGCCGTCGCAATCGAAAATAAAAGCAACCTTGGGAGCGGCGGTATGGGACATAAACGAACCTTTCGATGTCAAATGGTAAACAACCTGCTAAAAACGTTTTACCAAACGTCAGGCTAACAATTTTGAAACCCTAATTGGTAAAACTGTCAAGAGTTTTACCACGGCAATTCTGCCAGTGGTATAAACATGTCGCTTACCGATTAAACGCCCCCGCAAATCCGCTTTCGTCCATAAAACTAACGCACAGGTGTTATCGTAGTTTCTGCCGAAAGTTCCACCGAGCACGCGAGGTGGAACGAATCACAGAAACTTCGCCGTCCCTTCGATTCGTGCAGCCTTGGACCTTTCGCATCTAGTCACCAAGGCAACACGCTGCCGCGTCATGATGGGATCAAACGTGAGCGATACAAAGCTAAAGCCAACGGCTAAAAAGCCCGCAACCCGCAAACCGGCTCCGCATGCACCGGAGCTCTCCAAGGACGATGTCTACCTGTTTGGCATTGGAATGTGGGAGCGCAGCTGGGAAAAGATGGGCGCGCATCCCGACACGCAGAACCGTACGCGCGGCTGGCGTTTTTGCGTTTGGGCGCCCGACGTAAAGAGTGTCCATGTCATTGGCGAATTTAACGACTGGGATGAGGAAGCCAACCCGCTGGTGCCCGTGCATACGAGCGCTATTTGGGAAGGCTTTATTCCTGGCGCCGAGCAGGGCCAGCTCTATAAATATCTCATTGAGACCAACGAGGGCGAAAAGCTCTACAAGGCCGATCCATACGCCTTTAAGGCCGAGTGCCCTCCGGGTACCGCGAGCGTACTGTGGACCCTCGATGGCTACAAGTGGAACGACGCTGCGTGGCTCAAGCGCCGCGCCGCCCACAACCACATGTCGCAGCCGCTGAACATCTACGAGGTGCATATTGGATCGTGGAAGCGCCACGGCGACGCACCCCAGGGCGACCCCGACGAGTACGGCAACTACCCCGGCCCCATGGATCCCTTCCCCGCCCAGCGCGGCGAGTTCTATACCTACGACGACCTGTCGGTGGAACTCGTGGACTACGTGCGCGACATGGGCTACACGCATATCGAGGTCATGCCGCTCATGGAGCATCCCTTCGATGGCTCCTGGGGATACCAGACGACCGGCTACTTTGCCGCTACGTCGCGCTACGGCAACCCGCAGCAGCTCATGCACTTTATCGATGCGTGCCACGAGGCAGGCATCGGCGTGATCATGGACTGGGTGCCCGGCGGTTTTTGCGCCGACTCCCACGGTCTTGCCACCTTTAACGGCCACATGCTGTTTGAGCACGAGATTCACCCCAACTGGGGCACGCACAAGTTTGACTTCGCCCGCGGCGAGGTCCGCTCCTTCCTGGTCTCCAACGTGCTGTATTGGCTCGAGAACTTCCACGTGGACGGCATTCGCATGGACGGCGTGTCCAGCATGCTGTACCTCAACTTTGGCATTGACGATCCCGGCCAAAAGAAGTTCAACAAGTACGGTACCGAGGAGGACCTGGACGCCAGCGCGTTTATCCGCCAGGTCAACTGCGCCGTGGAGGCCCACTACCCCGACGTGATGATGATGGCCGAGGAGTCCACCGCGTGGCCGCTCGTGACCTATCCGCCGCAGGACGGCGGCCTGGGCTTCCACTACAAGTGGGACATGGGCTGGATGAACGACACCCTGCACTACATGCAGACCGATTTTCCGTGGCGCCCCGGCAACCACGGGCTGCTCACGTTCTCCATCATGTACGCCTTTACCGAGAACTTTATTTGCCCGCTGAGCCACGACGAGGTCGTGCACGGCAAGTGCTCGCTGATCGGCCGCATGCCGGGCGACTGGTGGCGCCAGTTTGCCGGCCTGCGCACGCTGGCTTTCTACCAGATGACGCACCCCGGTGCCAAGCTCAACTTTATGGGCAACGAGATCGGCCAGTTTATTGAGTGGCGCTACTACGAGTCCATCCAGTGGTTCCTGACCGAGGAGTACGAGACCCACCGTCATCATCAGGCGTTTATTAAGGCGCTCAACCACCTGTACACCGACGAGCCTGCCCTGTACGAGCGCGGCTACACCGACGACGGCTTTACCTGGATCGACGCGGACAACTCCAAGCAGTCCATCGTGAGCTTTGTGCGCCAGGGCGAGGACGTCGATGACGACCTGGTGATCTTGATCAACTTTGACCCGGCGAGCTACGAGAGCTTCCGCGTGGGCGTGCCGCGCGAGGGTGACTGGGAGGTAATCTTCGACTCCGACCGTCCCGAGTTTGGCGGCAGCGGCTATGCCGGCGAGGAGCCCTACACCTGCTCGAGCGAGCCCTATCCCTGGAACGGGCAGATGGACTCCATCGAGATTAAGGTGCCTGGCCTGGCAGGCGTGGTGCTTAAGCGCCGCGGTCCCAGCAGCTACAAGCCGCCCGTGGTCGAGGAGCCCAAGAAGGCGACGCGCAAGCGCACGTCCTCGGTGAAGCCCAAGCCCGCGGCTGCTAAGAAGGCTTCGGTTAAGGCGAAGACTGTCAAGTCTGCCGCCAAAGCTACGGCTAAGCCCAAGACCAAGAAGACAACCACTAAAAAGGCTGCTCCCAAGGCTAAGGCAGGCGCTGTTAAAGCATCTGGCAAGGATGCGTAACAAAAGCGTTACCACTGTAATTACCCGCCCCGCGGGGGCGTAGGATACATGTCACAACCGTTCCGGGAGAAACATCCCCGGGGGAAGGAACGTATGAATAAGATCTTCGACAACAAGCAGGAGTTTACCGAGCTCTATCGCGATTCCGTCATGAGCATCAGCGGCAAGAGCGTCGAGGCCGCCAGTGACCTCGACCGCTTTAACGCCCTGGCCAAGCTCGTGGCCGAGAAGGCACGCACCGTTGCCACCAAGAGCGACGCCCGCGCCACCGCCGAGGGCAAGAAGCGCGTGTACTACTTCTCGATCGAGTTTTTGATCGGCCGCCTGCTTGACAACTACCTGCTTAACTTTGGCGTGCGCGATATGGTCGCCGAAGCGCTCAACGACATGGGCTTCGACCTTTCCGTCATCGAAAACCAGGAGCCCGATCCGGCGCTGGGCAACGGTGGCCTGGGCCGTCTGGCCGCGTGCTTCCTGGATTCCATGGCAGCCGAGGGCATTGCCGGCTACGGCAACGGCATGCGCTACCGCTACGGCCTGTTTAAGCAAGAGATCGTCAACGGCAGCCAGGTCGAGGCCACCGACGAGTGGCTCACCCACGGCTATCCCTGGGAGGTCCGCCGTCAGGACAAGGCCGTGACCATCAAGTTTGGTGGCCACGTCGAGGGCTTTGAGGAGAACGGCCGCACGTTCTACCGCACGGTGGACACGCAGGATATCCTGGCCGTCCCCTATGACATCCCCGTTGTGGGCTATGCCGGCGAGACCGTCAACAAGCTGCGCGTCTGGGCTGCTGAGCCGGTCGAGGAGCACTTCGATCTGGAGGCCTTCAACCGCGGCGACTATGCTCTGGCCGATGCCGAGCGCGCCGAGGCCGAGGCTATCAGCGCCATCCTCTACCCCAACGACGCCGGCGAGCACGGCCGTCTGCTGCGCCTGAAGCAGGAGTACCTGTTTGTCTCGGCCGGCATCTACAGCCTGCTCGACACCTTTGAGAAGGAGCACGGCGCGAACTGGGAGCTGCTGCCGCAGTTCGTGGCTATCCACACCAACGATACCCACCCCGCCATGTGCGGCCCCGAGCTCATGCGCATCCTCATCGACGAGAAGAAGCTCGAGTGGGATGACGCCTGGAACATCGTGACGCAGGTCGTGAGCTACACCAACCACACCATCCTGCCCGAAGCCCTGGAGAAGTGGCCCATTGGCACGTTCTCTAAGCTCCTCCCCCGCGTGTACCAGATCATCGACGAGATCAGCCGTCGTTGGCACGAGTCGTTCGACACCACCCAGGAGGGCTGGCAGGAGCGTTTGCGCCAGACCGCCATCCTGTGGGACGGCGAAATTCGCATGGCCAACCTGTCCGTGATCTGCAGCCACAGCGTCAACGGCGTGGCCAAGATCCACTCCGACATCATCAAGAACATTGTGCTCAAGGACTTCTATGCCCTGACGCCCGAAAAGTTCAACAACAAGACCAACGGCATCTCGCACCGTCGCTTCTTTGCCGAGGCCAACCCCACCTACGCCAAGCTCGTGACCGAGGCCATTGGCGACGGCTGGCTGAAGGACGCCTTTGAGCTGGAGAAACTCAAGGAGTTTAAGGACGACACCGAGTTCCTGAAGGCCGTGGGTGCCTCCAAGCGCGCCAACAAGGAGCGCCTGGCCGCCTACGTTAAGGCCGAGACCGGTCTGGTCATCGACCCCAACACCGTCTTCGATGTCCAGGTCAAGCGCTTCCATGCCTACAAGCGCCAGCTCATGAACATCATGAAGGTGATGGACATATACAACCGTCGCATCGCCGATCCCAACTTCCACGTGACGCCGACGACCTTCATCTTTAGCGGCAAGGCTGCCTCGAGCTACACCTTTGCCAAGGAGACCATCCGCCTCATTAACTCCGTGGCCGATGTCATCAACAACGACCCGCGCGTCAACGAGGTCATGAAGGTCTGCTTTATCCCCAACTTCCGTGTGAGCAACGCCCAGCTCATCTACCCCGCCGCCGAGATCTCGGAGCAGATTTCCACGGCCGGCAAGGAGGCCTCGGGCACGTCCAACATGAAGCTCATGATGAACGGCGCCATTACGCTGGGTACCCTCGACGGCGCCAACATCGAGATCGCCGACCTGGCCGGTCGCGAGAACGAGGCCATCTTTGGCCTGACCGCCCCCGAGGTCGAGCAGCTCTGGGCATCCAACAGCTACTTTGCGTGGGATACCCTCAACGGCGACCGCGAGCGTCTGGGTCGCGTGATGGACGAGCTCAAGGACAACACCTTTGCGGGTCTTTCGGGCAACTTCGAGAGCATCTACAACGAGCTCATGAACAACAACGACCCCGACCTGGTCATGGCCGACTTCCGTAGCTACGTGGATGCGTGGGAGAAGCTCACGAACAGCTATGGTGACCACGAGACCTGGAACCGCAAGGCGCTGCTCAACACCGCCTCCTCGGGCTGGTTCTCGAGCGACCGCACCATTCGCGAGTACCGTGACGAGATCTGGCACGCGTAAAGGCCGCGAGCTCCCTTATGCCAGCACGGCATTACTCGACGGGCGTGACGTTGCGCCGCGCCCGTCGCTAATGGGTTTAGGAACATCGATGACAGAAGGAGAAATCGATGAGTAAGAAAGAATGCATCGCGATGCTCCTCGCAGGAGGACAGGGCAGCCGATTGGGGGCACTCACCCAAAAGATCGCTAAGCCGGCGGTTAGCTTTGGTGGCAAGTTCCGCATTATCGACTTTTCGCTCTCCAACTGCTCCAACTCGGGCATCGACACGGTGGGTGTTCTGACGCAGTATCGCCCCTACCTGCTGCATGCCTATGTGGGCTCCGGCGAGGCGTGGGATCTGGACAGCCGTGACGGCGGCGTGTCGATCCTGCCGCCGTACGAGACACAGACCGGCGGCGCCTGGTATGCGGGCACGGCCGACGCCATTACGCAGAACCTGGACTACATCAAGGCCAACGACCCCAAGTACGTCCTGATTCTTTCGGGCGATCACCTGTATCGCATGGACTACCGCAAGATGCTCAAGACGCACATTGAGAACAATGCCGACCTCACGGTGAGCGTTATGCCCGTGCCGTGGGAGGAGGCCAGCCGCTTTGGCATCCTGACCACCGATCCCGAGGACGGCCGCATCACCAAATTCACCGAGAAGCCCGATAAGCCCGATTCGAACCTCGCTTCCATGGGCATCTACATCTTCTCGGCCGACGTGCTGATCGAGGCGCTCGAGGAGGACGCTCTGGACCAGCGCTCGAGCCACGACTTTGGCAAGGACATCATCCCCAAGCTGCTCGGCGAGAACAAGCGCCTGTACAGCTACGAGTTCCACGGCTTTTGGAAGGACGTCGGCACCATCGCCAGCTTCCACGAGACCTCGATGGACCTGCTGGGCAACAACCCCGAGTTCGATCTGTTCGACAAGCACTTCCCCATCATGTCCAACATCACCACGCGTCCGCCGCACTACATTGGTCCGGATGGTCGCTTGGACGACTGCCTGGTCTCTAACGGCTGCAAGATCTACGGTACCGCTCGCCACTCGATCCTTTCGACCGATGTCATCATCGAGGAGCGCGCCGTGGTCGAGGACTCCGTGCTGCTGCCGGGTGCGCACGTTAAGAGCGGCGCGCATATCTGCCGCGCAATTTTGGGCGAGAACTCCACGGTCGAAGAGGGCGTGAAGCTCGGCTCTGTCGATACCACCAAGGATACGGCCGTCGTTGGAAATGACGTCGTTATCGGGAAGGGGGAATGATCCGATGATCAATCGCAAGGCCATCGGTTATATCACCGCTAACTACTCTTCGACCTACGGCAGCGTGCTGCTCAAGGACCGCCCCATCGCGTCCGTTCCGTTTTTGGGCCGCTACCGCCTGATCGACTTTCCGCTGTCCAACATGATGAATGCCGGCATTAAAACTGTCGGTGTCGTTATGCCGGGCAACTACCGCTCGCTGATTGACCACGTGGGCTCGGGCAAGGACTGGGGCCTGGACCGCAAGAAGGGCGGCCTGTTCATGGTGCCCGGCAACGCGTATGGCACCACCAAGGGCGGCATGCGCTTCCTGCTGCGCGATATCATCTCTAACAAGACGCTGTTCCAGCGCTCGGACAAGCCCTATGTCGTGATGATGGGCACCAACATCATCTTTAACATGGACCTCAACACCATCATCGAGGCGCACGAGAACTCCGGTGCCCAGATGACCGTGGTGTACTGCAAGGCCACGCGCAACGTCGATGACGAGACCAAACTCGAAATTAACGAGAACGGTCGCCTGACGGGCGTGAGCGCCGGCGTCGTGTACGGCGACAACGCCTCTATGGACTGCTGCATCGTCAACCGCGAGACGCTGCTCGAGATCATCGATCACTACCAGGCAGCCGACTATCTGGACCTGCTCGAGGCACTCCAAGGCGACTTTGGCAACATCGACGTGTGCAGCTACGAGTACAAGGGCGAGGTCGTGGGCGTGTTTAGCGAGAAGTCGCTGTATCGCCGCAGCATGGACCTGCTCGACCAGACCGTGGCCGACCAGCTCTTTGACCCCGAGCGCCCAATCCTGACCAAGGCTCACGACGTGCCGCCTTCGCGCTATGCGACCGGCAGCCACGCGTGCAACTCGATCATCTCGGCCGGCTGCATCATCAAGGGCACCGTGCGTAACTCGATCCTGTCGCGCGGCGTTGTGGTCGAAGAGGGCGCTTCGGTGACCAATTCGATCATCAACCAGAGCTGTGTCATCAAGAGCGGTGCACGAGTTGAGAACGCCATTCTGGACAAGAACAACGTGGTTCCCATCAACACCGAGCTTCGAGGCACGCCCGAGAACATCCTGGTGCTGGGCAAGGCTCCGTTAACTTCCGACACAACCATCGTACGTTAACGTTGGCACCGCAACATCGCTCGTAACAGGTAGAATAGCCGCCCGGTTAGCGCCAGGCGGCTATTCTCGAATTGCAACATGGGAGACAATATGGCAGATTCCAGCAAAAAGATGCAGATCGTGTTTGCCTCGGCCGAGTGCGCACCGTTTGTTAAGACCGGTGGCCTGGGCGACGTGGCGGGCTCGCTGCCTGCGGCGCTCGTGCGCGCCGGCGCCGAAGTCATTGTGATGGTGCCCAAGTACGCCACCATCAAGGATGAGTACAAGGCGCAGATGGAGCACTTTTCCGACTTTTACGTGAGCCTGGGCTGGCGCAACGAGTACTGCGGGCTGGAGAAGCTCGAGCACGACGGCGTCACCTATATGTTCGTGGACAACGAGCGCTACTTTGCGCGCGATTATCCGTACGGCTTCTTCGACGACGGCGAGCGCTTCGCGTTCTTCTCCAAGGCCATTACCGAGAGCCTGCAGCACCTGCCCGAGGGCTTTGAGTGCGACATCCTGCACTGTAACGACTGGCAGACGGCACTGGCGCCCGTGTTCTTGCGCGAGTTCTACCAGGGCCTGCCGCTGTACGACCGCGTCAAGACTGTGTTCTCGATCCACAACGTGGCGTTCCAGGGCCAGTTTAGCGACACCGTGATGGAGGACATCCTGGGAGTGGCGCATATTCCCGCGGCCGCCACGCAGTTGCGCTGCGACGCCTGCAGCATCAACTACATGCTGGGCGCGCTGCACTATGCCGACGCCATCACCACGGTGAGCCCCACCTACGCGAGCGAGATCCAGACGCCCGAGTTTGGCGAGGGCCTGGACGGCGTACTGCGCGAGCGTTCCTACGCGCTGCAGGGCATCCTCAACGGCATTGACGTGGCGGCCTTTGACCCGGCAACCGACAAGCGCATTGCCGCCAACTACACGGTTGACGACCGTTCCGGCAAGGCCGTGTGCAAGGCCAAGCTGCAGGAGGAACTGGGGCTCGAGGTGCGCGACGACCGCCCGCTTATGGTGATGGTCACGCGCCTGACGCGCCAGAAGGGCATGGACCTGGTCATGTACGCGCTCGACCGCATCCTGTCCGGCGGCGTTCAGGTGGCCGTGCTGGGCACCGGCGACCGCGACTACGAGGACGGTCTGCGCTACTTCCAGGACAAGTACCCCGGCACCATGGCCGCGCGCATCGAGTTCGATCCGGCGCTGTCGCAGCGCATGTACGCTGCCGCCGATATGTTCCTGATGCCTTCGAAGTTTGAGCCCTGCGGCCTGTCGCAGATCATCGCCATGCGCTACGGCACCCTGCCCATCGTGCGCGAGACCGGTGGCCTGAAGGACACCGTGCAGCCGTACAACGAGTTTACCGGCGAGGGCACGGGCTTCTCGTTTACCAACTTTAACGGCGACGAGATGGGCGACGCGGTGTTCCGCGCAGCACGCCTGTTCTGGGATAACCGTGAGGCATGGAACCAGCTAGTCACGCAGGCCATGAGCCAGGACTTTAGCTGGACGCGTTCGGCCGACAAGTATCTGGACCTGTACTTCTTTATGCACCCGGAGATTGAGCGCCCGGCGGCTGTGGAGGCTGCCACGGCCATAGAGGAGCCGGTTGCTGATGAGGCCGAGCCTGCGGCGCCCGTTAAGGAGCCCGCTGCTGAGGAGCCCAAGGTCGAGGAGAAGCCGGTTGAAGCTAAGCCCGTTAAGGCCGATCCTGAGGTGAAGGTCGAGGCTGCTCCCGAGCCCGAGCCTGAGGTGAAGCCCGCTGCGAAGCCTGCCACCAAAAAGACGACGGCTCGCAAGACGACGGCTCGCAAGACGACGGCTAAGAAGGCTACGACCACGAAGGCCGCTGCGAGCAAGACCACCGCTGCCAAGGCAACTACTGCCAAGGCATCGACCACGCGCAAGCGCACGACCGCCGCTGCCAAGAAGGCCAACGAGGTCGAGGCTGCTCCCGAGGTAAAGGCCGCCGCCGAGGCTAAGCCTGCGGCAAAGGCTCCGGCCAAGACCGCTGCCAAGAAGACGGCTGCAACCACCAAGAAGGCAACGGCAGCCAAGAAGACCACGGCTACGAAGTCGACGACGGCCAAGGCCGCTACGACGAAGGCCGCCGCGAAGACGGCCCCGAAGGCTACTGCAAAGCCGGCCGCCAAAGTCGAGGAGACGCCCGCTGAGTCTAAGGATGAGGCAGCTGTCGAGGCAAAGCCGGCCGCCAAGACCACCACGCGCAAACGCGCCGCGACGACGGCCAAGAAGACCACGACCAAGGCTGCAGCTCCCAAGGCAGAGGGTAAGGCCGAGGACAAGCCCGCAGTAAAGGCCGAGCCGACTCCGAAGGCTGCCGAGGTTAAGGCCGCTCCCAAGACTAAGGCAAAGACCGAGCCCGCCAAGGAGACCCCGGTCTCCCCCGCCGTTTCGGCCGAGGAAAAGGCTCCGACCAAGAAGACCTCCGTCCGCAAGGCAACGGCCGCCCGCAAGCGCCGCTAATCCGGACGATTAAAACTAAATCCTCAACGCAAAAGAGGGCGCCCCAACCAGGCGCCCTCTTTTGCGTTGAACTTCGCATTAAAAAGAGGGCCGGTTTACTACGACAAAATGGCTCCGGCCGACCACGGCGAGTAATCTTCGAAATTAAGAACGCTTCTAGCTGCGGTTTTAATATCACCAAAATGACTGTTGTTGAGATCATTCAATTCGTCGTAGTAAACCGAAGTACTTTTGTTTGGATACAAATAGTATCGGTATAGACGTTTTTAAATATCGCGATAATTTGGGTGGTAAAACGATTTTCTAGGACAACCGTTCGCCGATGGTAAACGGATGTTGTTTATACAGCCTGTGTGCAACATATATACTTATATCCTGTGCGTAAAGCCCATGGCCCGCAGGCCGTGATTCTATTGAACTGGACCGAATTATGAGATTGATTCACAACAGCCGTCTGCCGCAGTTTCGCACTCCGTTTGGCGCTGTGACCACTGGAACTTCCGTTTCGCTCTCGGTGATTTTGGAGGATGCCGACCCCAACCAGGCAACGCTTACGCTGCGCACCTGGGTCGATGAGATCGGTGAGTCTCTGTATCCCATGACGCACGAGGGCGACGGCATATTTACCGTAGAGCTTGAGTGCGCCGAGCCCTGTCTTATCTGGTACAGCTTTATCTGCAACATCGAGGGCCAGCCCGAGGTCCGTCTGGGCGCACCGCAGGGTCGCACCGGTGGCGAGGGCGTAACTTACAACTACGCCGAGGTCCCGTCCTTCCAGATCACCGTCTACAAGCACCGCGAAGTTCGTCCCGAGTGGTACGAGCGTGGCATGGTCTACCAGATCTTCCCCGACCGATATGCCCGCGACGAAAACTGGCACGAGCGTACGCTTGCCGAAGTTGAAAAACCGCGCAAAGGAATCCAGCGCCGCATGGTCGAGGACTGGAACGAACCGCCCGAGTACGAGCGTGCCGAAGACGGCTCCATCAAGACCTGGGATTTTTACGGCGGCTCGCTCAAGGGTATCCAAAATGACCTGCCCCGCATTGCCGAGCTAGGCTTTACGGCCATCTACCTCAACCCAATCTTTGAGGCCGCGAGTAACCACCGCTACGACACGGCCGACTACACCAAGATCGACCCGATCCTGGGCACCGAGCAGGACTTTACCGAGCTGTGCCAGGCAGCCGAGAAGCTGGGCATCTCCATCATCCTGGACGGCGTCTTCAACCACACGGGCGACGATTCGATCTATTTCAACCGCTACGGCAACTATCCCGGCGTGGGCGCTTGGCAGAGCGAGGATTCACCGTGGCGCGATGCGTTTTACTTCCATGAGGACGGTTCGTATGACTGCTGGTGGGGCGTGGGCAACATGCCCGCCATCAATGAGAGCTCCGAACTGGTGCGCGAGCGGCTCCTGGGCAAGGACGGCGTGATCCGTAAATGGCTGCGCGCCGGTGCCCATGGCTGGCGACTCGATGTGGCCGACGAGCTTTCCGACGACTTCCTGGCCGAGATCAAAAAGGCCGTGCTCGCCGAGAAGCCCGACGCGCTGCTGCTCGGCGAAGTCTGGGAAGACGCCTCCAACAAGATCAGCTATGGCCACCTGCGTCGCTATCTGCAGGGCTCGGAGCTCGACTCCGCCATGGACTACCCCTTCCGCGACATGGTCATCGGCTTTTTGATGGGCTACAAGAACGCCTACCAGGCAGCCGAGGATATCGAAACCCTGCGCGAGAACTACCCACGCGAGGCACTGGCCTGCGCGCTCAATCTGCTTTCGAGCCACGACCGCCCGCGCATCATCTCGGTGCTCGGCGGTGGCCCCGACGAGTCGCAGCTGCCCGAGAGCGAGCGCAGCAAATGGCGCCTGGACGATAACTCGATGGGCCTGGCCAAGAGCCGTTTTTGGCTGGCGACGCTCATGCAGATGACCTTCCCGGGTGTGCCCTCGATCTATTATGGCGACGAGTACGGCCTGGAGGGCCTCACCGATCCGGGCAACCGCCGCACCCTGCCGACCAAAGACCAACTCCACGACTTCGACACACTGGCCATCGTTAAGAACGCGTCTGCCGTGCGCCGTGCGCTGCCCTTTATGGTCGATGGCGAGATCAAGGCCTTTGCGCTCAACGACGAAGTCTTGGCTTACACCCGCACGGGCAATGACGGCGAAGCCGCGACGGTTATCATCAACCGCAGCCTGCGCAATTCGCACCGCGTGACGATTCCGGCGCTCGGCGAATGCGCGAGCGACGTGATCAGCGGTCACGAGTGCGAGATCCACAACGGTACCGTCACGCTCGACCTGTACCCGCTGGGCTCTTCGATTATCTATCACCATGCCGAGAAGCGCCTGCAGGAGCCGCTCGATCATGGCGCGGGCGTTGTGTGCCACATCACCTCGGTGCCGACCGATGACGGCAAGCCCGGCACAATCGGTGCGCCCACGCGTCGCTTTATCGACCATCTGGCCGCTATGGGCATGCGCTACTGGCAAGTCCTGCCCGTCAACCCCACGGACTTCTTCCGCTCCCCCTACGCCGGCCCCTCGGCCTTTGCAGGCAATATCGACCTGCTGCCTGAGAGCCACGAGGAACTTGCGGACGACTTTGAGGCTTGGAAGGCCCGTGGCGGCGAAGATGCAGACCCGCTCTACACGGCGTTTAAGCATCGCAACGCCGATTGGCTCGAGAAGTACTGCGTCTACATGGCCGTTAAGAAGTACTTTGAGGGCGAATCGCGTCACGATTGGCCGGCAGATGTCGCGCGCTACAACGAGCACCTGATCGATGACAAGCGTTTCCACGACGAGGCTGAACTGCAGGCGTACATGCAGTATCGCTTTGACCTGGCCTGGTGCGAGCTCATGAACTATGCGCACAAGAAGGGCATCGAGGTCATCGGCGACATTCCCATGTATGTTTCGGACGATTCGACAGACGCATGGAGCGAGCCCGAGAACTTCTGGCTGTCCGATACCGGCAAGGCGATTGAGGTTTCCGGCGCGCCGCCCGATAATTTTGCGCCCGAGGGTCAGGTGTGGGGCAACCCCACCTTCCGTTGGGATCACATGAAGGAGAACGGCTATCGCTGGTGGATGGACCGCCTGCGTCGCGCGTTCTCGCTCTACGACCGCGTGCGCCTGGACCACTTCCTGGGATTCCACAGCTACTTTAGCATTCCCGCAGGCAAGGCCTGCGCCGACGGTCGCTGGCTGGCGGGACCGGGCAAGGATCTGTTCCAGACTGCCTATGACGAGCTGGGGCCGCTCAACTTTATCGCCGAGGACCTGGGCTACCTGACGCCCGGCGTTCGCGCCATGGCTTCGACCTGCGGCTTCCCCGGTATGGACGTGCTGGAGTTTAGCGATTACGACGTCCGAAACGGCGTGTATCCCACGCCGGGCAAGATTCTGTACACCTCGACGCACGACACGTCGACGCTCGCCGGTTGGTGCACGCGCTCCTTTGCGGGCGGCGACGAGCCGAGCGGCAAGGAGTTGGCCGGCAAACTGATGGGCGACGCGCTCGCAAGCGACGCTCCCCTGGTGATGATGCCGCTGCAGGACATCCTGGGGCTAGGCGACGATGCACGCATGAACGTGCCGGGCGTGGCAACGGGCAACTGGACCTGGAAGGCCGATGAGGCCGACGTTGCGGCCGCCGAGGGCAAAACTGCACAGCTCCTGCGCAGCACCCATAGATTCTGGGGCGAAGCGTGATAAAACCCCCGATATAGGGTACAGTTACAGCAGTTTGAATTTATGCGGGCAGAGCGATCTGCCCGCTTTGTGCTGAAAAGGAAGTATTATGGCGCGCTACGATTACAAGTGCTCGAGCTGCGGCAACGTGTTTGAGGTTGAGCATCCCATGTCCGAGACCCCCGAGGTCGTGTGCCCGAGCTGCGGCGCTCCGGCCTCCAAGACGTTCTCGGCCAGCGGCATCAAGTTTGAGGGCAGCGGTTTCTACAACACCGACCAGCGCAGCGGTGGTTCCAGCACCAACGCCACAAGCGGCTGCTGCGCCAACTGCCCACATAACCACTAAAGACAAACGGTCCCGCCACCCAGGTTTCCTTATGAGTTGCGGTGAAATAGTTCCTGAATCAGCCCATCCAACGGCCAAACAGGAACCATTTCACCGCAACTTTTCTTTAGATCGGATTTCAGGCTGATGCTAAGTTTGTAACATTTCAAAACTCTGCCGGATTACGGGGCTGAATTGACAGCCTCTATCCATTCCGGTAATTTGCAAATTTCAACAAGCCATCTACCTGCGGTTTTATTTAGACCATTTTTGATGTGGTCGGGCATCACCAATCTAGCCCCGTAATCCGCCCTACTTTTGATAACAGCAAGTTTGAGACAGGGCTATCCTTCCATTCTTTACCGCTATTGCGATCTCCACTCGCACGACCTTCTGAGTTGCGGTGAAATAAGGACTATTTGGCGGGTAGATGCCGCTATTCAATCCCTATTTCACCGCAACTTAGTAGTTACTTGTGGACCAGGCGGGCGCAGAAGTGACCGTCGTAGGAGTCGGCGTTTACGGGGACACTTTGGAAGAGGCCTCGAGGGTTTTGGCGGAGAGTGACGAGGCTCTTGGCGTGGTCGTACTCGGGGAGCTGCAGAATCTGGGCTTCGGAGAGCGGTGCCACGATAAAGCCGGCGCCCTCGGAAGAGGCCAGGAAGGCATCCACGACCTGCGTGTTCTCTTCATCAAAAACCGAGCAGGTGGCATAGATAAGCTCACCGCCGGCAGCAACGCGCGCGGCTGCTTCCTTGAGCATCGTCAGCTGTAGCTTGGGCAGCTCAGTCGTAACGTCGTTCTCGGTCAGACGCCACGGTATCTCGGGATGACGGCGCATGGTGCCGGTGCCAGAGCACGGCGCATCGATAAACACCGTGTCGAACAGGGCGGGCTCGCCGAGCATCGCGTCAAAGGACGTGAGCACCTCATTGAGCTCGCAGGCATCGCCCGACACCGTACGAACACCTGTTATACCCGCCTTATGCAGGCGTGCGAGATTCTGATCGCACTTGCGATCGTGCAGATCGAGCGCGGTATGCTGACGCTCGTACCCGGCACGCTTGGCCTGGCACATCATCACATAGGTCTTGGTGCCGCGACCGGCTCCAATCTCCAGGCAACGACCGGGACGTGTAGCGGCAGTAGCGATAAGCTGAGCGTTGAGGTCCGAGGCAACCGCGGCAGCACGCTCAAACACGCCCGATGCAACCGTGACCTGCGCATCGACCGGAGCATGGCAGCCCGGGAAGACAGGTGCGACGAGCTGCGAGATATACGGGTCGGCCTTGGTCGCAAACGCATTCTCGTGCAGTGCAAGCGGCGCGGGGGCCAGATTACCGGCAAAGTTGAGCGCGCCCTCGGGCGTATCGAACGAGGCCATAATACGAGCGCACAGCCAACGCGGCAGTCCCATCAGGCGCGACAGACGAACCAAGCGTCGCTCAGACTCATCCACATCGGACGCAGTAGCAAAGTCCTCAACATTGTCCGCAACCTTATGCAGCACAGCATTGGCCAAACCGGCGGCAGACTTAGCTCCGCTGCGCACCAGCTCAACACCCTGACTTACGGCAACGCGACCAGGCGTATGCAGGTAAAGCATCTCGAAGGCCGAGATGCGAAGCGCCATGCGAACGCGCGGCGCGACCTTTTTGGGCTTATCCAAAAACTGATCGAGCAACTCATCCAAAATACCCTGCGTGGCGGCAACACCGAGCGCCAAACGAGCGGCAAAAGCGGAATCGCGCTGGTCAATGGACTTGGCGGAAGCGCGGGACGAGAGCACGTCGCGCGCATACATACCGCGGCGATCGGCCTCCATCAACACATCGAGCGCAAGCTTGCGCGCGGGAGAAAGCTTGCTCATGACAAAACACCCCACGTCAGATCGGCACCCTGCAGGCCGGCAGCCCAGGCAGAAGCAGTCATGGCACGCTTGCCATCGGGCTTAACCTCGAGCAACTCAACCGAGCCATCGGAAAGACCCAGGTAAACACGCTTGGCCTTAACGTCAACGGCGCCCTCGCCAAGCGACACATCAGCCGGCGCGGCATCGAGCACGCGAACCGTCTTGCCAGCGATCACACAACGAGCGGGCGCGGTGTCGGACGAAGCGAGCACATGACGCACACAATCAAGCGCCGCCATCTGCGGATCCAGACGCATCTCCTGCTTGGAAATCTTGGCAGCATGAGTGACGAGCGACTCATCCTGCTCAGTCCAAACAGCCGAGCCATAAGCAAGCGAGGGAAGCGTATCGGCAAGCAACTTACCGCCAAGCTCACCAAGCTCCATCGTGAGCGCATCGGCATGCTTACCGGCAACCGACGTAGAGGCCTGGGCACAATAAGCGCCCGTATCCACGCCATGTCCAATGCGCATAATGGAAACGCCAGCAACCTCATCACCAGCAAGAATGGCACGCTGAATGGGAGCAGCGCCACGCCAACGAGGCAGCAAGGACGCATGAACGTTCACGATACCGAGCGGCGCCATATGCAGCACCTCATCAGGCAAAATGCAGCCATAAGCAGCCACACAGAAAATATCAGCCTGCACAGCCTGGAGCGCCTCAACAACCTCAGGCGTCATACGATTAGCCTCAACAACCGGCAGGCCAAGCTCAAGCGCCTTGGCCTTAACAGGAGACGGCTCCAGCTTCTTACCACGCCCACGAACAGCATCGGGACGCGTAATAACAAGCGCAATCTCGTTCCCAGCCTCAACAAGCGAAGTCAGCGAAGGCACAGCAAAATCAGGCGTACCCATAAACACAATACGCATAAAGAACGTCTCCCCTCAACCAAAGCCGAGACGGCTACAAACAACAGCGGAAAGCCAAGTACCCAGCCCATCCGCAATAACAATTCAACAAGAACAAATATACCCAAAACCAAAGAAAGAGCCGCAATAAAAGCAGCTCTTCCAACAAAGCAATTATCAGTGAAGACGCCCATCCCTGGCCCGACGGCACCCGGGCGAGACAAGCAGCGTCAACGTAGTCCCCGGGGCGCCCGCCTATATCGTCCCGCGCGCAGTTTCGCAGCGCAGCGAGAATGTTTGAGCACGGGATGATATAGGCGGGCGCCCCGGGGACGGACAAACCTACTCCGTCTCGCCCGGTCGAGCGCCGCGGGCTAGGGCGTCCTGGTACTCCTTGACTGCCTTGATCCTCTGCATCGGCTTGAGTCGCTCGAACATGGTATTGCCGTGCAGGTGATCGATCTCGTGCTGCAGGCACACGCAGAACAGGTCGCCTGTGGCCTCATAGCGAATCAGGTTGGCATCCAGGTCGTACGCCTCGACGACGACATGGTCGGGACGCTCGATCTCGCAGCTAATACCAGGAATGGAAAGGCAGCCCTCGCTAAACGGCACCAGATGGTCGCTCTGCTCCACGATCACGGGATTAATGAGCACGTACGGATCGTAGTCGCTCTTGTCGCTGTAGTCGCAGTCGATGGTGACCAGCTGAATGAGCTCGCCGATCTGCGGGGCAGCCAGGCCGCAGCCGCCGTTCTCGAACATCATCTTCTTCATCTTCTCGGCAAGTGCCTCGATCGCCGGGGTGATCTCCTCGATGACGGCGCACTCCTGGCGCAGACGAGGGTCAGGCGACAGTACGATTCCGTTGGCTTCCATGGCCATCCTTTCGGGTTGTTACATCAAATCATAGGCGTCGACGTCAACGCTCACGCTCACGCCGCGCACGGAGCCCACCTCTTTGAGGCAGGCGTCGATATCATCAGAGACATGGTACCCCACGGGCGACTTCACAAGCAGATGGAAGCGGTAACGGTCCTTGGCTCTCTCGATTACACACGAAGCCGGGCCCAGCACCTGCGGCACGGCACTCCCCGCCCGCAAAAAGTCGGGCGCGGCGGCATGCCAGCGGCGCTTAAGAAGCTTTGCGATACGTCCGATGTAGTTCTGCGCGTCGTCTCGGTTCGCCGACCACACCAAGATGTTGACCAGGCGAACAAACGGCGGGTACAGCGCGTCGCGGCGCTGATCCAGGTCGTAGTCGGTAAAGATCGAACGATCGTGCTCAGCGACGGCGCGAATGACCGGATCCTCGGGCAGGTAGGTCTGGATGATAACCTCGCCGGGGCGATCGCCGCGGCCGGCACGGCCTGCAACCTGCTCCAGCAGATCGTAGGCGCGCTCCCCTGCGCGGAAGTCCGGCAGCTTGAGGGCAAAGTCGGCATTGACCACGCCCACAAGCGTGACCTCGGGAAAGTCAAGGCCCTTGGCGATCATCTGCGTGCCCAGCAGCACCGCACAATCGGCGGCATCGAACTGCTCGAGCAGTTTTTTGTGCGCATCCTTGCCGCGCGTGGAATCGGCATCCATGCGAATGATGGCGACATCCTCGGGCAGCATCTGGTGCAGTGCGTCCTCGATCTGCTGAGTGCCCAGGCCCATTTTTGCCAGATAGCGGCTACCGCATTTGGGGCAACGACTCGTGGGCGCGGGATACGGCTGCACGCGCCAAGACGATCCGCAGGTGTGACACTGCAGCGTGTGCGTGCGCTCGTGATACGTAAGCGCGGTGGAGCAGTGGTTGCAGGTTGGGACGCAGCCGCACTCGCGGCACATCAGGAACGGCGCAAAGCCACGGCGGTTATGTAGTAGCACTGCCTTCTCGCGGCGCTCGACCACACGCTCCAGACCTTCCATCAAGGGTTTTGAGAACATAGAGCGGCTGCCGTGCGAGAACTCGCGGCGCAGGTCGGCAATGCGGACTGTCGGCAGCACGGCGTGTCCCGGGCGCTCGGGCATCTCGACGCGCGTCCAGGTGGCACCGTTATACGTGCCACGGCGGCAGCGGTCGAGGGCCTCGGCCGAGGGCGTGGCGGAGCCCAACACGAGCGGGCAGCGGTAGCGCCGCGCCATCTCGGCCGCCACCTCGCGCGCATGGTAGCGCGGACTAGAGCCCTGCTTGTAGCTGGTCTCGTGCTCCTCGTCGATGATGATGAGACCCAAGTCGCTGAGCGGGCAAAAGAGCGCCGAGCGGGCGCCGACTACCACGCGGGCCGCACCGCTGGCGACCATATCCCACTGGTCCAGACGCTCGCCGGCCGAAAGGCGCGAATGGAACACGGCGACCGTCTCGCCAAAGCGCGAACGGAAGCGGCCGACGGTCTGGGCCGTAAGCGAGATCTCGGGCACGAGCACGCAGGCCGAACGGCCGGTCGCCAGCACGCGCTCAATCGCCGAGAGGTAGACCTCGGTTTTGCCGGAGCCGGTGACGCCGTCGACCAGCACCACGTCGCCATGAGCGTCCAGACGGGCGCGCTCAATCTGCGCGAGTGCCTGTTGCTGGCCGTTGGTAAGAGAGACCGGCGCCTTGCCGCTTGCCGAGGACAGCGTGGTCTGCTCGCTGCAACCGCGCCAGGCACGGCGCTCCTCCACCACCACGACGCCGCGTTTTTCGAGCGCCTTGATGGTCGCCGACATACTGTTATAGAGCAGGTTGAGGTCGCGCGTCGTGACCGGGCCGCACTGGAGCGCCTCGATGAGCTGACGCTGACGGACCGCGGTCTTTGGCGGCGTGTAGTCGAAACCCTCGGGCGTGAGCATGACCCAGCGGTTTTGGATGGGTTTAACGGCAGGGCGCTCAACGGTCCACACGCCGTCATCGCCCTTGACCACGCGCGGGCTTCCGCCCGGAGGCAAGAACAGGCGCAGGCACTCGGAAAGCGTCGCAACATACTCGCGGCTCATCCAACGTGCAATACGGGCGGACTCGGCGCCAAAGAGCGGTTTGCTGAGGATGGTCTCGATGGGCTTGATGCGCGCGGTGTCGAGGGTAATGTTGCCTTGCAAGTCGCCCAGTTCGGGCGCAATATCGACGATATAGCCTGCGGCGGCACGGTTGCCAAAGTGGACCAGGACCGTGGATCCGATCTGCGCTTCGCTAGCAAGGGGTTGAGGAATGCCATAGGCAAACGGCTCGGACAGCGCACGCGTCGGGATGTCGAGAACCACGCTCGCATAGGCGGCGATGGGCTCAGGTGCGGGCTCGGGCTGCGCCGGGGCGGCGGCAGGAGCCGCGGACTTCGGAGCTTCCTCCGGTTCCGGCGAACCAAACAGCGAAAGTTGCTCGACCATGGCCCCAGCACCTCCTATCCCATACGTCTACAAAAACAAGAGCCCCGCTCGGGTGAACGGGGCTCGGATACATACGTTTACGCTGCTGCTACAGCGCCATCGTGCGGGCGCGATCGATGCGCGCCAGGCAGTCGTCGCGACCGACGAGCGCCATGGTCTCGCCCAGCGGAGGGCTCACCATGTTGCCGCAGACGGCGACGCGCACGGCTTGGAACACCACGCGCTTCTTGAGGTCCATCTGCTCGGGCAGCGGCTCAAGCGCGGCGTCGATGTTGGCAGCCGTCCACTCGTCCACGCCCTCGAGCGCGGCCTTGGCGGCATCCAGAATGGCGCCCATGCCTTCCTTGGCCAGGCCCTTGTTAACTGACTTCTCGTCATACTCGAGCGTCTCGGCCGTAGCGAAGATGGGAGCGGCGACGGTCACGGCGTCGGCCGGCATCTTGGTGCGCGGCTTGACGATAGCGGCAAGCGCGTCGATCCAGTCCTCGCCGTACTCGACATTACCCTCGATGAGACCCGCCTCGTGCAGCTCGGGGACCATGATCTCATCGGCAAACTGGGCGTCGGACATACCGTTGATGTACTCAGCGTTAACCCAATCGAGCTTTTTGGGATCGAAGGTCGCAGGGTTCTTGGAGATGCGGTCGAGCGAGAACTTGCTGGCCAGGACATCGCGCGGGATGATCGTGGTCTCGCCGTCGAGCGACCAGCCGAGCAGCGCCAAGTAGTTTACGAAGGCGTCGGACAGGTAGCCGGCGTCGCGGTACTCCTCCACGGAGGTGGCGCCGTGGCGCTTGGAGAGCTTTTTGCCGTCGGCGCCAAGGATCATGGAGATGTGGGCGAACGTGGGCACGGGAGCGCCGAGGGCCTCGTACACCATGACCTGACGCGGGGTGTTGGACAGATGGTCGTCGCCACGGATGACATGGGTGATCTTCATCATGGCGTCGTCGACGACGGTCGCGAAGTTGTACGTGGGCGTGCCATCGGAGCGGAAGATGACAAAGTCGTCGAGCTCCTTGGCGTCGAAGGTCACCTCGCCGTGAACGGCGTCGTGGATGACGACATCGCCGCGGTCCTCGGGCACCTTGATGCGCAGGACGTAGGACTCGCCGGCCTCGATGCGGCGGCGGGCCTCCTCGGGATCAAGATCGCGGCAACGGCGCTGATAACCCTGGAAGGGGTCCTTGCGCTCCTGCGCGGCCTTGCGGTCGGCGTCGAGCTGCTCCTTGGTGCAGAAGCAGGGATAGGCCTTGCCCTCGTCCCAAAGCTTCTGGGCGGCCTGCTTGTACAGGTCCAGGCGCTCGGTCTGGGCGTAGGGGCCAAAATCGCCGCCCACCTCGGGACCCTCGTCCCAGTCCAGGCCCAGCCAACGCATGGCGCGCAGGATGATCTGCGTGTTTTCGTCGGTGGAGCGGGTGGGATCGGTGTCGTCGATGCGCAGGATGAACGTGCCGCCGTTTGCGCGGGCGAAAGCCCAGTTATAGATAGCGGTGCGGGCGCCGCCGATGTGCAGCTTGCCCGTCGGTGAGGGTGCAAAGCGGACGCGAACGTCTGATGCCATGGAAATCTCCTCGATTGCAGGATGGATGTCTAACCGCACCAGTATAAAGCATCAAAGCAACCTCCGCACAAAGGGCACCGACCTACTCATTGGGGACAGACTTAAATGACCAGTCATTGGACAACCTGTCGGCACTTAGTTTAAGGCTGGTCATTTAAGTCTGTCCCCAATGAGTAGGTGCGGAAAGGGTGTGAATGTTTGATTTACGCGCTATGATGAGCCCTTGCATAGAGAGCCCGGCGGAATGGTAACGGTCGCCGGGACACGTTTTTGAAAGGACAATCATGTCAGAAGAACTTCGTTCCATCCCGCCCCAACACGGGTCCTTTGTTTTTACGTCGGAGTCGGTGACCGAAGGTCATCCCGATAAGATCGCTGACCAGATCAGCGACGCCGTCCTCGACGCAATCCTCGCCAAAGAAATAGAGCTCCAGGAGCAGGGCTACATCGCCCCCAACGGCGTGCCTGCCAACGTGGAGAACGTCCGCTGCGCCTGCGAGACCCTCGTGACCACCGGCACCGTCATCGTCGCCGGCGAGATTCGCACCCAGGCCTACGTCGACGTTCAGAAAATCGCCCGCGGCGTTATCCGCCGCATTGGCTACAACCGTGCCAAGTTCGGTTTTGACTGCGACACCTGCGGCGTCATGAGCCTCATCCATGAGCAGTCGCCCGATATCGCGCAGGGCGTTGACGAGTCCTTCGAGACCCAGACCGGCGCTACCACCGACCCGATCGACCTGATCGGTGCCGGCGACCAGGGCATGATGTTCGGTTATGCCTCCAACGAGACCAAGACCCTTATGCCCATGCCACACTACCTGGCAAGCCGCCTGGCCGAGCGCCTGGCTGCCGTGCGTCACGACGGTACCCTCGCCTATCTGCGTCCCGACGGCAAGACCCAGGTCACCGTGCGCTATGAGGAAGGCAAGCCCGTCGAGGTCACGACCATCGTCATCTCCACGCAGCACGCCGCCGAGATCGAGGACATGGGCAAGATCAAGGCCGACCTCATCGAGCACGTCATCACCCCGGTCATGGCCGCCGAGAACATGCCGTGGGACAACGCGGACATCTACGTGAACCCCACCGGTCGCTTTGTCGTGGGCGGCCCCATGGGCGACACGGGCCTCACCGGCCGCAAGATCATCGTCGACACCTACGGCGGCTACGGCCGTCACGGCGGCGGTGCCTTTAGCGGCAAGGACTGCACCAAGGTCGACCGCTCCGCCGCGTATGCCGCGCGCTGGGTCGCCAAGAACGTGGTCGCCGCCGGCCTGGCCGATCGCTGCGAAGTCGAGCTTGCTTACGCCATCGGCGTTTCCAAGCCCCTCTCAATCATGGTCGACACCTTCGGTACCGCGCATGTTGCCGAGGACAAGATCGTTGAAGCCGTAGAGAAGACCTTCGACCTGCGCCCGGGCGCAATCATCCGCGACCTAGACCTGCGTCGCCCCATCTACGAGAAAACAGCAGCCTACGGTCACTTCGGCCGCGAAGACGCCGACTTCACCTGGGAGAAAACCGATCGAGTCGAAGAACTCAAAGCAGCCTGCGGCCTGTAAGCTAACTCGAAAAGCTACAGCCAAATAACAACGCACCAAAAGAAGTACCGGCCCCAACCGGTACTTCTTTTTTTTAAAGGTTGTGAAGATGAGCCTACCTGGGACATGGAATAAATCACAGGCCGATAAATTTTGCAGCAGAGCGACTCCAGCCATGTATCCTAAGTTCCGAGGGCTTTGGTATTTGGTCGGTCGCGAGTTCCGCACGAGCCGGAGGCCACTTAATGTGGCCTCCGTGCGAGCCAGGACTGTAGAGCAGGCGACCAAATACCAAAGCCCTCGGAACGACGGGACAAGTATGCCCCGCCCCTCGGAACGACGGGATAGAACAGGAGCACCCATGGCAGGCAAGCCGCAAACACTAGCTACGACCTCGGCATTCGAAATCTTGGGCCCCGTCATGGTCGGCCCCAGCTCATCGCACACCGCCGGCGCCCTGCGGTGCGCCCAAGTTGCTGCCAGCCTGCTGGAAGGCCGCATCACCAAAGTCACCTTTGGCCTGTGGAACTCCTTCGCCCACACCTACCGCGGCCACGGCACCGACCGCGCGCTCGTCGCAGGCATCCTGGGCCTCGACACCGATGACGAGAACATCAAGCAGGCCTTCGACCTCGCACGCGAGCAGGGCCTCGAATATCACTTTGGCATCAAGGGCGACGACGCCTCCATCCACCCCAATACCGTCGACATCGACATGGTCGACGACACGGGCGCCACGGCACAGGTCCGCGGCGAGAGCCTGGGAGGCGGCAAGATGCGCATCAGCCGCATTAACGGCGTCGGCGTCGACATCTCGGGCATGTATTCCACGCTCTTCGTGGCGCACAAGGACGTTCCCGGCGTGCTCGCCGCGCTCACCAACCTGCTCGCCTACGCCCATGTAAACATCGCCTTCTGCCGCACCTACCGCACCGAAGTGGGCGGCCAGGCCTACTCCGTCTTTGAGACCGACGGCGCGCCCGACGACACCGTCGTCCCCATGCTCCGCAAGCTCGACAATGTCGATTACGCGACCTTTATCGAGCTCCCCGGTTCTGCCTCGTCGCTCTCCCCCGGCGTCTCGGCTAAGGAGATCTTCGACGACGGCGAGCAGCTGCTCGATGCGTGCGAGGAACTGGGACTCAGCATCGGTGCCGTCATGGCCGTTCGCGAGGCACGTCTGACCGGCGAGGCCCACGCCGTCGCCGCCATGCGCCGCGTGCTCGACGTCATGCGCGAGGAGACAACGGCCCCCATCGCCAATCCGCAGCGCTCGCTCGGCGGGCTTATCGGCGGCGAGGCCAAGCTCGTCGAAGCAACCCGCTGCAACGATTTGAGTGAAAGCCTGATGGGCCCCGTCCAGACCGAAGCCGTGGCCCGCGCCATGGCCGTGCTCGAGCGCTCCGCCACCATGGGCGTGATCGTCGCAGCTCCGACGGCAGGATCCGCGGGTGTCGTGCCCGGCTGCGTGCTGGCGCTCGCCGATCACCTTCAGCTCGACGACGAGCAAGTCATGGACGCGCTCTACTGCGCAGCCGCCATCGGCCTCAACCTCACCACAAGCGCCTGCGTTGCCGGCGCCGAGGGCGGCTGCCAAGCCGAGGTCGGAAGCGCCGCCGCCATGGCAGCCGCCGCGCTGGTGCAGATGCTCGGCGGCACGCCCGAGCAGGCGCTTGACGCCAGTTCCATCGCGCTGAGTAACCTGCTGGGCCTCGTTTGTGACCCCGTCGGTGGCCTCGTGGAGGTGCCCTGCCAAAACCGCAACGCCATCGGCGTGGCAGCGGCCTTTAGCTCGGCACAACTCGCCCTCGCAGGCATTAAGAGCCTGGTGCCGTTTGACCAGATGGCACATGTCATGCTCTCAGTGGGCCACGCGTTGCCGGCCACGCTGCGCGAGACGGCAAAGGGCGGCATCGCGCAGGCTCCGGCCGCACTTTCGGCCTGTGCAAAATGCGGTGTGTGCGGATAGCGGCAAAGAACGACTCAAAGGTGGGACAAATGTCCCACCTCTTTTGAATGCCACCGTTTCCGTACCACAAACAGCAGGGCAATCGCTATAATGCAAGCCCAGTAAAAACACGATGAACCGCAAGGCGAAAATCGAAGGATATGCATACGATGTCGCAAAACGATCGAACTCAACTGATTCCCGATCCGCAGCAGCCGAGCAGGCACACCGGCGGCGTTCAGTCGCCGCGTCCTATCGCGCTGAGCCACGGTCAGCAGCGTGGTGCGGCAAACGCTTCCCAACGCCCGAACCAACAGCGACAGCAGCGTCAACAACGTCAGCAGCGCCAGGCAAACGGCAATGCGCCCAAGCAGCCCCCCACGCACGCTCGAGGCGATCGCGGCCCCGCGCGCAAACCCGCCGAGAACAATAAGTCGGGCAAAAAGACGACGCTCTTTGTCATCCTGGGTCTAATCGTCATTGTCTATATCGTAGGCGTCGTAGCGTTTTCGCAGGTAGCCTACCCCAACACCACCATTGCCGGCGTCGACGTCTCCTTCTCCAACGCTTCGTCTGCCGCAACCAAGGTCAACTCGGCATGGAAGCACTATAAGCTCACCGTGACAGGCGATGACTTTAGCTGGACCTATCAGCCCGACTCCGATGAGCCCATCGTCGACGGCGAAGCTGCCGCAAAAGAGATTATCGGCCACAACGAGGCCTTTATATGGCCGGTCCGCCTTGTGGAATCCTTAAGCGGCAAGACCAAAACAACCGCTACCTCCAACGAAGTCGATCTTGATCAAGACGTCGACCTGTCCATGCTCTCCGGCACCTTTGACCATAAGAAATTTGAGAAGGATCTGGGCGCCGCCATCGACGAGTTTAACGAGGGGCGTTCGGGCACGTTCGAGGCCAATAGCTCCTATGACGAGCAAGCGGGCAAGTTTACCGTCGAGAAGGCGCGCTCCAACGAAAAACTCAACCGCGAGCACGTCATTAAGTATGCCGAGCTCGAACTTGCCTCGCTGGCCGAGACCGTAGATCTTTCCAAGCTCGGCAACGATGCCTATGAGCCGCTCAATGGAACGCTGACCGATGATCAGATTCAGGCCGCATGCGATGCCGCCAACAACTTCCTAGGCGTCAACGTGACCCTCAAGCTCAACGGCGAGGATGCCGGCAAGGTTGATGGCAGCTCCGTATTGCAGTGGATCAGCTTTGCCGATCCCGCCAACCCCACACTCGATACGACGCAGATCAGCAGCTGGGCAGCCGAGCTCGCCAACGGCTTTAATACCGTGGGCTCCACTCGCTGGTGGACGCGCGCCGATGGCAAGCAGTGCGCCGTCGAAGGCGGTGACTTTGGTTGGTCCATCGACAGCAGCTCGCTCGCCAAGCAGGTCGAGGACGCCATTAACAACAAACAGACCGGCGAAATCGAGATCAAGTACTCCCAGAAGGCCGACACCTTTACCGCAAAGGGAGAGCCCGACTGGAAGGCGTATATCGACGTCGACCTGTCCGAGCAGCACGCGCGCTACTATGACGAGAACGGTAATATCGTTTGGGAGGCCAACTTTATTTCCGGCAAACCGGGCGAAGACGCAACCCCCGAGGGCGTGTGGCAGATCAACAGCAACGACGGCGGCAGCACCCTGATTGGAGCCAAGGACCCCGAAACCGGTAAGCCCAAATACGAGAGCCCGGTGAGCTACTGGATGCCGTTTGAGGGCAACATGATCGGCTTCCACGATGCCACCTGGCAAAACGACAAGAGCTTCGATAACGCCGAGTCGTACAAGTGGTGCGGCAGCCACGGCTGCATCAACCTGCGCCTGGCCGACGCCAAGGCACTTCACGACTGCATCAAAGTCGGCCTGTGCGTGGTTGTCCACTCGTAGTGCAACGCGCGCATTCCTACAACGTGGAACTGCTGCGACCAATCTAACAGTTCCGAAAGAAACCGTCCTATGCGCCCGCCCCAACCGGTGGGCGCTTATAATTATCGAGGTTTTTCTATAAAGGAGACGCTATGCCGAATGTCCCCACGATCACCCCGGGCCCAGATGATACCGAGTGCACGCCCGAAGGTGCCACCGAAACGATTCCTCTGATTACAAACGTACATGCCGACAAGCAGAGCGAACGCACGAACGATACGGCCGAGATTTCCGATGAAGAGGCATATGCCAAGCTCAAGGCAAAACGCGCCGAACGTCGACACAAAAAGCTGATTCGACGCGGTATTGCCGCCGGCGTCGTAGGTGCCATCGCACTCATTGCCATTGTCGCAACCTTGGTTATCAATGCGCAGCCACAGAGCGCTAGCGGGGCTGTGACCGACATGGTGACCGAGGGCACGTTTAGCACAACGGTCGAGGCGAAAGGCCAGCTCAAACCCATTTCATCCTCAGTGGTCTCCCCTTCTGTCGACGGCACGGTCGATTCGATCAACGTGCAGGCAGGCCAATCCGTCAGCGAGGGCGACGTGCTTATGACCATTAAAAACGACGATCTCGATCGCAACGTTGCCGAGGCGCAGCGTGCAGTTGCAGCCGCCCAGGAAGACCTCACCAACGCGCAGAAAGCCGCCGCTGTCGCGCAGGCCACCCCAACGACGGACGTCGATGGAGCTTCCGCAGCGGCTGGCGTCTCCGCTGCATCAGTGGACACGAACGCCGTATCGGCCGCGCAGCGCAGCCTCGCTTCGGCCCAGGCAAACCTAGACCAGGCGAACGCCAAGGCCGCCAGTCGCACGGTCACGGCCCCGAGCTCGGGCAGCATCGTGGAGCTCAACGCCAAGGTGGGCGCCACGGTAACAGGCGGCATGATCATGGGCGAAAGCGATACGAGCGGCGGCAAGCAGTGCATGCAGATCGCCGACCTATCCAAGATGAAGGTGACCGTGCAGGTGGGCGAAAAGAACATCGCCAAGATCGCCGTTGGGCAGAGCGCCAACGTCACGTATCCCGCGTTTCCCGATATCGTGAGCCAGGGCACCGTCACGGCTATCGCGTCGGTGGCAAACTCCGACGCCGCCAACGGCGGCGGCAGCGTGACCTTTAACGTCGACATCCTCATCGAGGCGCCCGACGCGCGCCTGAAGCCGGGCATGACGGCCGAGGTATCGGTGGTGACCGAGCAGCTCGACGACGTGGTGATGGTGCCGACGATGGCGCTCATGACCGAAGACGGCGAACACTATTACGTCAACGTGGCAACCGATGACGAAGGCAAGGAAACGCGCCGCGTCAAGGTGACCGTCGTGACGCAAAACGACAACGAAGCCGTAGTCGGCAAGACACAGGTCAAGCGCGACGACCAGGGCAACGAGATCAACCCCAACGTACCGGTTACCAAGCTGCGCGATGGCGACACGCTCGTCATGGACACCGGAGCGGACGCAACGGCTGACGGCGGCTACAGCGCGGATTCGGGCAGTATGTCTGCCGATGAGGACATGTAATGCGTCCCGTTATCGACATCCGCAACGTGCACCGCATCTTTGAGAGCGAGGCAGGTTGCGCCCACATCCTGCACAACGTGAGCCTGGCGGTAAATCCCGGCGAATTCGTCGCTATCACTGGCCCCTCGGGCTCGGGCAAATCAACGCTCATGAACATCCTAGGCTGCCTGGATAAGCCGACGGCGGGCGACTACTACCTGCAAGGGCTCAACGTGGCCGAGCTTGACGATGACGAGCTCACCGAAGTCCGCGGCCTGAGCATTGGCTTTGTCTTTCAGAGCTTCAACCTGCTGCCGCGCCTGTCGGTTATCGAAAACGTCATGCTGCCGCTGGCCTACACCAATGTGCCCCGTAGCCAGCGCGAAATGCGCGCCGTGCACGCGCTGCAGGCCGTCACGCTGCCGGTCGACCACTGGGACCACCGCATATCAGAGCTCTCGGGCGGACAGATGCAGCGCGTCGCAATCGCGCGAGCCCTCGTCAATGACCCGCCCATCATTCTGGCCGACGAGCCGACGGGAAACCTGGACTCCGCAACCGGAGTGCTCGTCATGGAAACATTCCACAAGCTTCAGGAGCGCGGCAAGACCATCGTGCTCATCACACACGACCCCGGCATCGCCGCCGAAGCCGACCGCGCCGTGACCATCCGCGACGGCCGCATCCATGACGGCGCGTATATTCCACATGCACCGAAGACCCTACGCAGCGCCGTAGATATCCTGCCCATGATTTCCGCCTCCGCCAACCCGCCGAAAGGAGTGGTGGCATGAGCGCCCGCGATCTCATCCAGGAAGCCCTTCACTCGCTCGAGGCCAACAAGGGCCGCAGCCTGCTCACCATCCTGGGCATCGTCATTGGCATCGCCTCGGTTATCGCCATGACTTCGCTCATCGGCGGCATCCAAAACAGTTTGGTCAACAGCCTGGGCCTCAATGCGGCACGCATGGTGCAAATCTATTCGTCGCAAGAACTCACCGAGTCGGACATCGAGAAGCTTCAAAAACTGGTGCCGCAGATAGAGCAGATCGGCATTGTCGACAGCGCGTATACCGAGTATAAGACCGGCGATAAAAGCTATACCGTCATGGCACAGGGTGTCGATAGCGACATGCTCGACGCCGTGGGGGCCAGCAAGCTCGTTGCGGGGCGAACCTATTCCCAGGCCGAGTCCCAATCAGGCTCGCGCGTGGCGCTCATCAGCCGCGGCGGCGCCGATCAGCTTTACGGCAACGAACAGGATGCGCTGGGGAAAACCATCAAGGTGTCCAACGGCGAGGTGCAGATTGTAGGCGTGATTGATGGCGGCAGCGACTCCATGGGCTCGCTCACGCTGTATATGCCACGCGAAACCATCTCCGGGCTGTTTGGCGACGAGAACCCTTCATTCCCCAGCGTGACGGCACTTGCCGCCGAGGGCACGGACATGGATGAGCTCTGCAAGACCATCGAGTCCAAGGTGCGCGCGATGAAGGGCATCGCGGAGGATGATGAGTACGACAGTGTATCGGCGACCTCCATGAAAAGCGCCATCGATGCACTCAACTCCTTTATGGGCGCGTTCTCGCTTATCATAGGTGCTGTCGCCAGCATCTCGCTGCTTGTCGGCGGTATCGGCATTATGAATATGATGCTCACCAACGTGACCGAGCGCATCCGCGAGATCGGTATTCGCCGTGCCCTGGGCGCCAGTCGTCGCGATATCACCGCGCAGTTTTTGGCCGAGTCCTCGGCACTGTGCGTCACCGGTGGCCTGCTGGGTGTCCTGATTGGCTATCTGCTGGCCTGGGGCCTCGCGATGTTTGCCGCAGGATCAGGGATTCTTGGCGAGCTCGGTGCCAGCGGGCAAATCACACCGAGCTTTTCAATCGCCACGGTGCTGCTGGCCTTCGCCGTCTCCGTCGGCATCGGCGTAATCTTTGGCTTCTACCCCGCTCGCCGCGCGGCAAAGCTCGACCCGGTGGAGTGCCTACGCTACCAGTAAGCCACCACCAACAAGTTGCGGTGAATTAGGGACTGAATACGCTATCTAGCAGCAAAAACAGACACTATTTCACCGCAACTTATTGAAGGGCTGCTTGCGCCAGTTCCGGGCGTCGTGCTCGAGCTTTTGGCGGATGACGGGCTTATACGGGTCGAGCTTGCTCGGGGCGCTCCTCCTCGCGGGCGGGAGGACGCGCAGGCGCGGCGAGCGCCTAGCGCGCGAACTCCCGTAAGAGTGCGTCTTCCACTTCCCGAAGCGAAAGGCCCCCGTCTCCCTCGGCGGGACGGGTGACCACGATGCAGCGCGCTCCCACGTCGCGCGCGGCGGCAAGCTTCTCGGCCGTGCCGCCTACGGTTCCCGAGTCCTTGGTCACAAGCCACTGGGCTCCCACCTGCCGAAGCATCGCCTCGTTGAGCTCGCGGGTGAAGGGCCCCTGCATGCCGATGACGTGCGACGGCGAAAACCCCGCGTCGATGCACTTCGTTATAGCACCGGGCAGCGGGAGCACACGCACGAAGAAGCGCTCCGAGAAATCGGCGACGCGCGTATAGGGAGCAAGCTCCTTGCTCCCCGTCGTGAGAAGCGCGCGACCCGGGTTCTCGGAGAGAAAGCGCGCCGCGCAGGCGATCGACGCGACCGACACGACGCCTTTGGGCAGCGCCTCGGCCGCACGCGCAAGGCGCAGACATCGTACACCCACGGCAAGCGAAGCGGCCCGGATGTTGCCGCTGGCGAGCGTAGCGAAGGGGTGCGTGGCGTCGACGACGATGCGCGCGCCGGAAAGCTCGCGCTCCATGTCGGCCTCGTCGAGCCTGCTCGCATGCACCTCGATGCCCGGAAGCTCGCCCAAAAGCTCGCCTCCGTACTCGGTTGCCGCGTAGGCACGGGCGGGGATGCCCGCCCCGCTCGCCCATTCGCACAGAAGGCGGCCCTCGGTGGTGCCGGCGAAGATGCGCAGCGCCGGCGCAGATGCGGGCGCCGTCACTTCGGGCCGCCTGGGCGCGTGATCTGGTAGAGCAGCGCGTTCATAATGGCGGCCGCCACGGTCGAACCACCCTTGCGACCCCTCGCGACGATGGCCGGCGCGCGTCGCGCGAGTAGCTCCTCTTTCGCCTCGACCACGTTCACAAACCCGACCGGCACCCCAACGACGAGCGCGGGCGCGATCTTCCCCTCGTCCATGAGCTCGGCGAGGCGCAGAAGTGCTGTGGGAGCGTTGCCGACGGCCACGATGAGCGGACCCTCGATGCCGCAAGCTTTGTCCATGCTCGCAACGGCGCGAGTCGTGCCCGCGGCGCGCGCAGCCACGGCGACATCAGGGTCGGCCATGTAGCACACGGCCTTGCAGCCGAGCTTCGCGAGCGCAGGCTTGCTTATGCCTGCGAGCGCCATGTTCGTATCGGTGAGCACCGTGGCCCCTGCGCGCAGTGCGTCGAGCGCACAGTGCGCGGCGTCATGAGTGAAAACGAGGGAATCGGCGTACGAGAAGTCGGCAGTGGTGTGGATGACGCGCTTCACGACGGGTTCTTCGAGCGGCGGGAACGTGCGGCCGCCGAGCTCTTCGGTGATGATCTCGAAGCTGCGCCGCTCGATGTCGCCGGGCGCCATCTCCTTGGAATCCATCTAGTACTCCACTCCTTCCCTTGCACATATCCCCTGCTCGTAGGGGTGTTTCTCGCACCGCATCTCGGTTATGTAGTCGGCCTTCTCCACGATCTTGCGGGAAGGCGCGCGCCCGGTGAGCGCTACTTCGACGCCGCGCGCGGACATATCGAGCGCGCGGTCCACGAGCGCCTCGTCGACAAGCCCCTTCGAAAGCGCATCGAGCGCCTCGTCGAGCACGAGCAGCCCCTCCTGCGCGCCCTCGAGCTCGGCAAGCGCGGAAGCGAGGTTCCCATCGTGCAGCTCGCACGTAGCGGCAAGTTCTTCCGACGACATCGACCAGGTAAACTTGTCCGACACCTTCCCCGCGAACACGGGCACGCCGAAATGCTCGGCGAGCAGGCGCGCCTCCCCGCTTTCGCCGTCTTTCAGGAACTGCACGACGACGACGCGGCGGCCTGCGGCGAGCATGCGAAGGGCGAGGCCCATCGCCGCCGTGGTCTTGCCTTTGCCGTCGCCATGATACACGTGAATCATACGCTCTCCTCGATAATGCGGTAGACATACTCCATGTCGAGCGCTCCGCGCACGACGTCGGCCAGGCGGTCGAACTCGCGCGCACGGTGATCGGCCGCGGACGCCGCGCCCGCAGCACCCACGACGCTCTCGGGCAGGCCGCGCATGCGCGCGAGCGAGCGCGCGAGGGCGAGCGCCACCCCCGGTTCGTCGAACAGGCCGTGGAGATAGGTTCCGAACACGTTTCCGCAGGCCGCGCCTTCTGGTTTGCCGCCAATCGTGCCCGCAGGGGCGCAGGAGACGGTCGTTTCGCCGTCGTGAATCTCGTACCCACGCGCCGTCATGCCGTTCCACACCGAGAACGCGCCTTGGGCGCCCGTGATGCGCAGCTCCGACTGGGCGAGGCGCTTTTCCACCTTGAACACCGTACTTGCAGGGATGAGCCCGAGCCCGCGCGCGGTGCCAGCGCCTTCCCTGCCGTGCGGATCGGAAAGCTCGTCTCCCAAAAGCTGGTAGCCTCCGCATATGCCGAGCACCGGCGTGCCCGCGCCCGAAAGCGCGCGTACACAGGCTCCGATGCCGCTAGCCGCAAGCCAGCGCGCGTCGTCGACCGTGGACTTCGAGCCGGGAAGCACCACCAGGTCGGGTCGGCCCAGATCGGTCGTCGAGGAAACGTAGCGCACGCCCATGCCGGGCACGCGCGAAAGCGGGTCGAAGTCGGTGAAGTTCGACAGATGCGGAAGGCGCACGACGGCGACGTCGATGACGCCGCGCGCCTCGCGGGCAGTTAGGCGCGGCGCGAGCGAGTCCTCGTCGTCCAGGTCGAGCGTAAGATACGGCACGACCCCCACGACGGGAACCCCGCACATTTTCTCGAGCGGAGCCAAACCCGGACGCAGGATTTCCACATCGCCGCGGAACTTGTTCACCATAAGCCCCCGCAAAAGCGCGCGGTCCTCGGGCGCAAGGAGCGCGACCGTGCCGTAGAGCTGGGCAAACACCCCGCCTGGGTCGATGTCGCCCGCGAGCAGCACGGGGGAGGACACGGCGCGCGCGAGCCCCATGTTGACGATGTCGTTTTCGGCAAGGTTGATTTCGACGGGACTGCCGGCGCCCTCGATGACGATGACGTCGTTTTCCTCCGCGAGCGAATCGAACGCCTCCAAAATCTGCGGCATGAGCGCCTTCTTTCGCGCGAAGTAGTCCCTCGCAGCGAAGGCTCCCTGCGCCTTGCCGGCCACGATGAGCTGGCTTCGGTGATCGCTTTCGGGCTTGAGCAGGATGGGGTTCATGCGCACGTCGGGCGCGATGCCGCACGCCTCGGCCTGCATGATCTGAGCGCGCCCCATCTCGAGCCCGTCGGCCGTGACACCGCTGTTGAGCGCCATGTTCTGGCTCTTGAAGGGAGCCACGCGCAGGCCGTCCTGCGAAAGCACACGGCACAGCCCCGCCGCAAGCAGGCTCTTCCCCGCGTTCGACATGGTGCCCTGGATCATGATGGGCTTCGCCCTACCCACGGGTATCGACCTCCTTCGCCGAGCCTCGGCCATCCGCGCCCGCCATAGCGCCGCTGCAAGAAGCGCCGCCCCGTTCGTCGGGTTCGCCTTCGCCCGATGCGCCTTCCGCCCGAAGCGCGCGGCTGAACGCCATCGCAAGCCGGGCATTCTCCTTGTGCGTGCGCACGGCGACGCGGCACCAGAAACGGGACAGTATCGAAAACGAGTCGCACGTGCGGACCAAAACCCCCTGTTTATACAGGCGCTCGGGGATGTCTTTCGCCGGCGTGCGGACTAAAAGGAAGTTCGCATCCGACGGCACGACGGAAAGCCCGAGCGAGGAGAGCTCGTGGGAAAGCCACGCTCGCTCGCCCGCCAATACATCGCGCGTGCGCGAGACGTATTCGACGTCTTCCAGGGCGGCGATGCCCGCGGCCTCGGCGACCGAGGAGACGGGCCACGCCTGCCCCGCCCGACGAATCCCCTCGATGAGTTGGGCGTTTCCGCTGATCAGATACCCCAACCGCAACCCTGCCATTCCGTAGAGCTTGGTGAACGCGGAGAGCACGGCCACATGGTGCGAACACGCGGCGCGTGCGGCCACGCTCCTTTCGCGGGCGTCGGGCGCAAATCCGAGGAAGCACTCGTCCACGACGAGCAGCGCGCCCACCTGCTCGCAGCGGCAAGCCGCGGCATCGATCACGCGGGGGTCGACGAGGCGCCCCGTCGGGTTGTTCGGATTGCAGAGGTACGCCACGTCTCCCGGCCCCTCGATCGCGCGGGCGAAGGAGGCGGGCACGTCGAAGTCATCCGCCTCGGAGAGCGGGAACTCCTGCACGCATGCACCGTAGTACGATGCCGCCTCCGCATATTCAGAGAACGTCGGCGCGCACACGACGATGCGTTTCGGGCGTACCGCCGCGGCGAGCCGCCAGATGATGTCAGACGCGCCCGCGCCGCAGACGATAGTATCTTCGGGAATGCCCTGGGCGCGCCCTAGGGCGCGAACGAGTGCGAGGCTTTCCCTATCGGGGTAGGCGTCGATTCGAGAAAGCGCCTTGCAAGCTGCGGCGACGGCGCGCGGCGAGGGGCCTGCCGGATTCACGTTCACCGAGAAGTCAATGAGGTCGGAGGCGCCCCCTTCGCAAGCGATGCCGAGCGATTGCGAGCTGCCCCCATGCGTACGGGCGCGCAGGATTCCCCCGGCAGCCTGGGGCGCGGCGTGGTCTTCCCTCATGCCATCGCCCCCACGGCGAGCACGACCGCCGCGCGCGCGGCGCCGAAGACGACGAGCGCGCATACGGACGCGGCGAGCATGAGCCTTGTCGCCCGTGCGATGTCGCCCCACTCGATTTCGCGGGACGCGTCGCCTATCGTCGGTTTCTCAACGAGCTTGCCGAAATACACCGCGGGTCCCGCCAGGCGCAGCCCGAGCGCGCCCGCGCACGCTGACTCGGTCTGCGCCGAGTTGGGGCTCGCATGGCGACGCCTGTCGCGGCGCCAGATGCGCGCCGCCCCGCGCGCGTCGAGCCCGACGATCGGGCACACGACGATCATGAGCAGGGCCGATAAGCGCGAGGGAATCCAGTTCACCGCATCGTCGAGGCACGCCGAGGCGCAGCCGAAGTCGATGTAGAGCGCGTTTTTGTAGCCCACCATGCTGTCGAGCGTGTTCACCGCCTTGTACGCCATGCCCAAGGGCGCACCCCCGATCATAAGGTAGAACAGCGGCGCGATGACGCCGTCGCTCGCGTTCTCCGCCACCGTTTCCACAGCGGCGCGCGCGACGCCCTGCTCGTCGAGAACAGACGTGTCGCGTCCCACGATGAGCCCGACGGCTTCGCGCGCCGCGACAAGGCCGCCCTTCGAGAACGCGCGGGCCACGGCCAGGCTCTGGCGGCGCAGCTCGCATGCCGCGAGAATCTGATAGCTCGCCCATGCCTCGGCCACGAAGCGCAAGCCGGAGTGAACCATGCCGCAAAGATGCAGGATTCCCCAGGTCAAAAGTCCACACGCAAGCGGAAGCGCCACGGCGAGCACAAGCCCTGCGGCGCGCGTGCCCGCGGGCGTTTGCGGGAATGCGCCCCGCAGGCGGCCTTCGGCCCACGTGATCGCGCGCCCCATGGCGACGACGGGATGGGGAAGCCAGCGCGGGTCGCCGAAGGCAAGGTCGGCCGCGAACCCGGCGGCGACGGCAAGAATCGTCATCACCGGGCATCGCCCCCCGAAGCGGGGCGAACGTCGCGAAGGCAGCGCCCATCCCAGGTGGCGGCCCATGCGCCGCCCGGCTCGGTATGCACGTCGAAGTATTCCATTTTCGGGACAGCAAGCTCGGAAAGCAGCGCTTTCACGGTACCCGCGTGAACGACGAAGACGGCGCGCCCACTCCCCTGGGCGCGCTCCGATTCGCACGCCTCCCGAAACGCCGCGACGACGCGGCGGGTGAAATCGCTCTTGCCCTCGCCATGCGGGCAGCGCGTCTCGCACCAGGAGTCTACCCAGGCGCGGTAGCGCGCATCCTCTTTAAGCTCGGCGGCGCTTCGCCCCTCGAAGTCACCGAAATCCATCTCGCGCAGACCGGGGCATGCCATAAGCTCCGCATTCGGGAAGAGGATGCGTGCCGTCTGGTCGGTGCGGGCCATGCCACTCGTGATAACACGGAACACGTCACGATCGCACGCGAGCTCGCACAAAACGTGCTCGCCCGCGCTCGACAGGGGCTCGTCGGTGCCCGCCCCGCTGTAGCGATGGTCTTCCGTGCCCGCCGTGGCACCATGGCGCACGAAGACGACTTCCAAAGGCGCGCCCGCGCCCTGCGTCCCTCGAGGCGCATCGGCAAGGTTTCCTTTGATGACCTGGGGAATCCCGCACGTCATGCGCACGACGACGTCGGCGCGCGCAGCAAGCGCGCATCCCAGGCGCCCCGCGCGCTCGCGCCATTGGGCGTCTTCCGCACGCATGGGGACGACCCCCGAGCCGACCAAGGGCAGAATCACTGCGTCGAAGCCGATCAGCCGCTCGAGCGCCCGGTCAGCGTCGAGCGCGCGTACGAGTTCCTCAGCACGGTACGCGACACGGCCGGCAAAAGCCGCGGGCACGCCGCCCTCCGCAAGCTGCGCCGCGTCGACGAAATCGTCCGCCGCGAACCCGAGCTTTTCGCGCACGAAGGTCCTCTTCCCCGAATGCGCGCCACCTACCACGAGAATCATAGGAGCATACCCCCCGCCACCAGCATGGCAAGCATCGCGAGCTCGGCCCATTGCAGAAACCATCCGGCCAAATCCCCCGTCACCCCGCCGAAGCGGGACAGGGCAACATGGCGGTACCACGCGAGCGCCAAAAGCCCCGCCACCGCCATAAGGGCGCCGACGGCCTGAGCGCACGCGACCATCCCTGCAGCCGAAGCCGCAGCGAAAGCGCAAAGCGGCACAACGATCGCCGCGCGCTTCTTCGAAGGCGAGAGCCCCGCGGCCATGCCGTCCGCCCGCGCGGCAGGCCAGCATTCAACGGCAAGCCCCGAAAGCGCGCGGGAGAACACGAGCGAGCACAGAAGCGCGAGGAACGTCCCCGCCGTAAGCGGCAGCGCGGTGAACAGGGAAAACTGCAGAATAAGGTACACGACAACACCGATGACCCCGAAGGCGCCCGCCCGCGGGTCGTGCATGATCTCGAGCTTTCGCTCGCGCGGGGCCCAACTTGCAAGCGCATCGGAGGTGTCGCAGAGCCCGTCTAGGTGGATGCCTCCCGTCACCGCCACAGGCAGCGCCACGAGCACAGCCGCGACGATGGTCGCGGGCACGCCGAGCAGGTTCGCCACGTGCCCCCACGCCGTCATGAGTAAGCCTTCCGCAAGGCCCACCAGGGGAAACGCGGCAAGAGCATGGGTTGACCCGAAATCGGTCCAAGCCGATTTCGGGACGGGGATGCGCGAGAACGTTCCGAACGCCGCGCCGATTGCCTCTGCTATCTTCACCTTGTAGGTCCTTCGCCTTTCATCCACACGGGAATCCCGCATACCACTTCGACTGCGCGGTCGGCCAGCGCCGCCACGCCCGCGTTTACGCGCGCGAGCGCGCGCCTCCATGCCTCGGTCCCCTCATCGTAGCGCATCCCATCGGCGAACACGTCGACGGTGACCACCACCGTATACGCAGCGGCCTGAGCGAGCCGTTCGATACCTCCGAGCACCTCTCGCGCCGCAGCGTCAGGGTCACGTGGGGACAAGCCGCCTTCCGCGAAGAGCTCGTTCGCAACCAGGTTGCCCACGTCCTCCAAAAGAAGCGTACAGCCGCGCGGAAGCCCGGGCGCTGCGGCGCCCACGTCACGCGTGCGCTCGAGGGTGGAAAACCCCTTACCCTCGCGCAGCGCCCGATGGCGCGCGATGCGGCGGGCGCCCTCTTCCCCGAAGGGATCCATCGTTGCCAGGTACACGCGGGGGCCGTCGTGCCCGAGGCACAGGGACTCGGCGTAGGCGCTCTTGCCGCTCGCGGCGGCGCCGATGACGAGCGACACCGTCATTTCCCGGCCTCGAAATGCTCGTAAGCAGCCATGCCAGTCGCCGTGAACGTCTTCCCATCCCGGTACACGCGCAGCGCCGAATCCAGAAGGGGCAGATACGCCATGGCGCCCGCGCCCTCGCCCAAGTGCATACCTGCGTCGAGGGGTGCCTTTATGCCGAGCTCGCGAAGGAGCTCCTGGCTTGCGGGTTCACTTGATGCGTGGGTGCCCACGAGGTAGCCCAAGGCGTTGGGGCACAGGCGCGCCGCGCACAGGGCCGCCGTGCAGGATATGACCCCGTCGAGGAGCGCCGGCGCCTTCGAGGCCGCGGCCCCCAGGTAGAAGCCGCACATCGCCGCGATGTCGAAGCCGCCCACCTTCGAGAGCACGTCGATCGGGTCGGCGGGATCGGGCGAGTTCGCGTCGATAGCGCGCTCGACCACGTCGCGCTTGCGCGCGAGCGAGGCGTCCGAGAGGCCCGCGCCGCGCCCGACGAGGCTCCGCGCGTCCGCCCGGATGAGCACTGCGGCCACCGCCGCCGAGGTGGTCGTGTTGCCGATGCCCATCTCGCCCGCGGCGAGAAGGCGCACGCCGGCGCGGGCAAGCCCGCACGCGACGGCGATTCCGACCTCGATCGCGCGCACGGCCCCATCGCGAGACATAGCGGAGCCGTGCGCGATGTTGCCGCTCCCCCGCCGCACGTTCGCGCGCACCATGCGCGCGTCATCTATGCCCCGGGCCATACCCACGTCGACGGGCACGACCTCGGCACCCGCGAACGCCGCCATGCGGCAGGCGCTCGTGGCCCCCTCGCACATGTTGCGCGCGACGGCTCGCGTCACGTCTTGCCCGCTTTGCGACACGCCTTCGGCAACGACCCCGTTGTCGGAGAAGAATACCGCGAGCGCACGGGGAAACTCGGCCACCTCGGCGCTCCCCTGAGCTGCGGCGATACACGCGACGGCGTCTTCAAAGTCGCCCAATCCCCCCAAGGGGTGCGCGATGGAGTCCCACGCGGCGTACGCGGCGGCGCGGGCACACTCGTCTGCGGGCGCGATCCGGGAGAGCGCGGCTTCGAGCACGGCGCCCGGCGCCGACGAAAACGCGCGCTCGACTTCCTCGCGGATGCAGGCAAACGCGGTTTCGGTTGCTTCAGCCATGCCGTCTCCTCTCTACGAACGACGCTGCGGCAGACGCGAACGCGCGCGCAACGTCGGGGTTCGCAGGATAGTACACATGCGGGAAGCCCGCAACCAGGGACGGGGTGGTCGTCATGCACGGCCAGCCCTTGTCGCGCCGGGGCTTCTGCGCCCAGAAGTCGCCGCCCGGGCAGGTGGACTGCCAGTAGTGGAACTCGTGCGCGCGGATGCGTGTGCCGCGCGGCCCGTAGAGCCCGTCGCGTTGAGAAGTGAGCTCCACGTACCCGAAATGGGACAGCCTTCCCCCGTTCTCGCTTGCGCCCTCAAGGGCGCCCGCAACAGGCCAGCGCCGCCCCTCGCTATCGGCGATTTCGCGCTGCAGGTACAGAAACCCACCGCATTCGGCGACCGTCGGCATGCCGGATTCCACCGCGCGCCGCACCGCCTCGCGCATCGGCGCGTTCTCGGAGAGCTGTCGCGCATGGAGCTCCGGGTAGCCGCCTCCCAGATAGAGGGCGCTTGTCCCCCGGGGCAACTCGCTATCACACAGGGGGCTGAAAAAGGCCAGCTCGCAACCCAGGTCCTCGAGCGCGCGCAGGTTCTCCTCGTAGTAGAACGAGAACGCCTCGTCACGCGCGACGGCGACGATGGGCCGCGCTCCCGCGATCGGCTCCAACCGGTAAGGTTCCTCGCGGATATCGGGTGCCGTCGCCGCTATTTCGAGCAAGCGGTCGACGTCGACGCTCTTTTCCACCAGCTCGGCCATCTTGTCAATGCGCGCGGAGAGCTGCTTGACTTCGTCGGCGGTCACAAGTCCCAGATGCCGGCTTTCGAGCGAGAACGCCTCGTCGGCGGGGATATTACCCAAAACCGCGACGCCCGTGTGCTTCTCGATCGCAGGCGCCGCGTAGGCGCAGGCAGCGGCGCTCGTCTTGTTCAGCACGACGCCGCGCACGTTCGCACAGGGCAGGAACTCGGCGATGCCGCGGATTACGGCGGCGAGCGATAAAGACGCCCCGCGCCCGTTCACCACTAAAACGACCGGCGTTTCCGTGTCACGCGCAACCTGGTAGCTGCTCGCGTCGGCCACGCCGGGCGCCATGCCGTCGTAGAAGCCCATGACCCCCTCGAGCACCGCGACATCCGCGCCCGCGGCGCCGCGTGCGAGCAGGGCGCGCAACGTCGGGGCGTCGGTGAAGAAGCCGTCTAAGTTGCCCGAGCGCGCGCCCACGACGCGACGATGAAAGAGCGGATCAATGTAGTCGGGGCCGCATTTGAAGGCCGCGCATGCAAGGCCGCGGCGCGCGAGCGCGCGCAGGAGCGCGCACGTAACGACCGTCTTGCCGCTCCCGCTCGAGGGCGCAGCGACCATGAAGCGCGGGATGGTCGTGCTCACCGGGCGCCGCCTTCCCCACCTGCACCACGCGCGCTGACGAGGAACACGGGGTTTTGCGCCTTCATAAGATGGTGCGAGCCTACAGCCTCGGCGCGGGCGGCCGACACCTGGCAAGCCTCGAACCCCTTAAAGCGCGAACTCGAGAGGAGCGCGCACGCCTCGGTGAGCGTCTCAACGGTGACGCATGGCACGCACAGGCGAACCTGCGAGTTCTTCTCGAGCGCCACCTCCACGATGGAGGGAAGCTCGCCCGCGCTCCCGCCGACGAACACGGCGTCGGGGACGGGCAGTATCGCGAGCGCTTCGGGGGCGACACCGGGGACCGCATGCACGTTGCCGCACCCGAATGCATCCGCGTTCTCTCGGATGAGCCGCACGCCGGCCGCGTTGCGCTCGACCGCCCATACCGACCCCGCTCGCGCGACGAGCGCCGCCTCGATCGACACGCTCCCCGTGCCGGCGCCGACGTCCCACACGGTGTCGGTCGCGGTAAGGCGCAGCTTCGCGAGCGCGACGGCGCGCACCTCCTGCTTGGTCATGGGAACGTCGCCGCGGATGAAGAGCTCGTCGGGAATGCCCGAGGAAGCGTACGGCCAGCGGGAGCTCGCAGGCGACCCGGCGCCGCCTGCGAAATCGATAAGCATCACGTTCAAGTCGTCGAACGTCTGACCTGCGATTTCACTTGCGGTCGCACAGGTGATGCGCTCGTCGGGGTACGACAGGCGCTCGGCCACCGTCACGCGCGCGTCCCCGAAGCCCGCCTGCACAAGCTCGCCGGAAAGCCGCGAGGGGTCTTCCCCGCCCGACGTGACGAGGAAGAGCTCACCTGCGCGCTCGGCCTCGGCCACGATGTCGCACGCCACGCCGTGAGCGCTCGCAAAGCGCCAATCCTGCCATGGACGCGCGAGGCGCGCGGCGAGATACGACGCTGAGCTTATACCGGGAATGACGCGCACGTCCACCTGCGCGTTGCCGGAGAGCGCCTCCACCAGGCGGCGCGCGCCGCTGAACAGCCCCACATCGCCCGTCATCACGACCACGGCGCGCTGCCACGACGCCGCATCGGTGAGCGCGGCGACGATGTCCGCCGTCTTCACGAGCTCGCATCTCACCACGTCGGGCGGCACGTCGATGCCGGCAAGCGCACGATGAGCGCCGATGACCACGTCGGCGATGTCGATCGCGTCGAGCGCCGCGCGCGAGAGCAAGTCGGGGTTTCCGGGCCCCGCCCCGATGATCGTTACCTTTCGCATGGAATCTCCCGATACCCGCGCGGCGTGACCATACGGCCGCCTACGAGCTTCGTGTCCGCGTTGCCGACGAACACGGTGGTGAACATGTCGGCGTCGATCTCCCCCAGCTCGGAGAGCCTGCACATGCCCGACTGCTGCCCCTCGCGCCCGATGTTGCGTACCCAGCCGCAGAGCGTGTCGGGGGCCTTCCATTCGAGCATAATCTTCGCCGCGCGTGAGAGCCTGTCGGCGCGCTTTCTGCTGCGCGGGTTGTACAAACAGATGCAGAAGTCGGCGCTCGCCACGGCGGCGAGCCTGCGCTCGATGACCTCCCATGGCGTGAGCAGGTCGGAGAGCGACACGACCGCGAAGTCGTGGGCAAGCGGGGCGCCGAGCACCGCCGACCCGCTCTGAGCCGCGGTGGCCCCGGCGATAACTTCCACGTCTACATCGGGGTAGTCCTCCGCAAGCTCCAGCACGGGGCTCGCCATGCCGTACACGCCCGCGTCGCCGCTGCACACGAGCGCCACGGCTTCCCCACTCTGCGCGCGCGAAAGCGCAAGGCGGCACCGTTCGACCTCGTGCATCATCGGCGTCGCGAGATGCGCCGCGTCGGGCACGGCGGCGAGCGCGAACTCCACGTATTTCGTGTAACCCACAACGACGTCGGACGCCTCGAGCGCACGCCGAGCCGCAATCGTCATGCCGTCGGGGCCGCCCGGGCCGATTCCCACCACGAAGAGCTTTCCCATCACCGCTCCTTAAACGAAAGTTCGATAGTTACCTTGGAAAACGCGACGGTCACGCCGCCGTGAGCGATCTTCGAGAAGATAAGTTTGCCCCCGTCCGCGAGCGCCGCGCGCTCGCACACGTTGTCGACCCCAACCGTCGCGCGCACGAAATCAGATGGCGAAACGCTGCCTTTGACTTGCGACAACTCATCTGCGGAATACGTCGCAAGCGGAATATTGCGCGCGTGGCAGAAGGCGAGCAGACCCTCCTCGTGCGCCTTCACGTCGATCGTCGCCGCCTTGCGCACGGCCAAAGGCGAGATACCCGCCTGCCCGCACGCGAGAAGAAACGCCTCCTCGATCGCTTCGGCGCACGCACCGCGACGGCACCCTATGCCCGCAACGATGCAGGGCACGACAAGGCGAAGCGGCTCGGGCGCAGGCGCCTGCGCCCGCACGCCCGCCGGCTTCCACGTCTCACCGGCGGGCACGACCTCGCCCGTTGTCTCCAAGGCGCGAACGGACGCACCTGCATTCGCGCCAGCGAACGGCGACACGACGATATCGGCCCGAGCGCGGTCGGACGCAATGTCAACCCCCTCAGGCGGCTGTCCCGAAATCGGCATGTCGGAATAGAGCGCCACGCGCCCGCCCGAAAGCAGCCGCGCCGACACTCGCTTGATGGCCTCGGGATTCGAAACGGCGAGCCCCGCACAGCGCGCCCACGTATCCACCGCCCACACGCCGCGGACGTCGGTCGCCGTGGTGATGACGGGGATGGCCCCTGCCGCGCGTGCCACAGTTTGCGCAAGCTCGTTCGCACCGCCCAAATGCCCCGACAAAAGCGGGACGGCAAAGCGCCCCGCCTCGTCGATCGCCACAACCGCGGAATCGGTTGCCTTCGAGGCGACATGCGGCGCGATCGCCCGCACGGCGATGCCCGCCGCGCCCACGAACAGAAGCGCGTCCGACGCTTCCCACGCGAGCGCCGTCCATGCGCGCAGGTCGGCCTTCCCCTCGCCGAACCCGCGCGAAACGGAAACGTCCCAGCCAGGGTCATCTTCACCTGTCTGTGCGCAATCGGAAAGCGCGCGTGCGGTGCGCTCCGCCAACGCATACCCCCTCTCAGTGAACGCTATGCAGGAAACCCTCATCTAGCGCACCACCATCGTCGAGAAGTAGCTGCCCCGATCGGGCACATCGTCGAGCGAACGGTACACGCGCTCGCCCGGAAGCCCACAGTCCTCTACGAGCTCGGCACCGTCGAAGGCGCCCTCCTCGCGAAGGATGCGCTTCGTGTCCGCAAGCGAGCGGCGCGCCTTCATGACCACCTTCGTCCCTGGCCAGCCGATTGCGCGGCCCACCCCATACAGCACGCCTTTACTCATACGTCGCCCCCAATTCCCCGATAACTGCTTCGGCGCCCGACGTGCGGAAAAGCTCGCGGCGCTCGGCGTCGAACACGACCGCGGCGATGTCGCATGCGCCCGCCGCGCGGCGGCGCAACCTGTCCTCGATTGCCGCAGCGAGCGAGGCGCGCGCAGCGTCCCCCACGCCGGCGGCCTCGATTACCTCGAGCGCCGCCGTGGTCGTGACCGACGACATGATCTCGCGCACGGTCTTCGCGCCCGCGCCGGCCAAGGCCGCGTGGGCGGCCAGAATCTCCGCGCGGCAGTCGGCGGTACGCGAATGGGTGTCCATGATGCCGCCAGCGACCTTCACCAGCTTGCCGATGTGTCCCACAAGAAGGACATTGGTGAATCCCTCGCGAACGCAGCAATCAATCGCATCGCCCACAAAGTTGGAGATGAAGACCACCGGCGCACCGTTTAGGTGAAAATGCCCCGAGATGAACTGCCCGCCGTAGTTGCCAGGCGTGAGCACGACTCCGCGCCGCCCCATAGCCGCATGCTGCCGGATCTCGAGCTCGATGCTGTCGCGCAAGGCAGCGAGGCTGCGCGGCTCGACGATGCCCGTCGTACCCAGGATGGAGATGCCGTCCTCTATCCCCAGGTGCGGGTTAAAGGTCTTTTCGGCAAGGGCAACACCCTCGGGTACCGAAATCGTCACAGCAATATTTCCAGAAAAGCCGTGCGCGGCACACACCTCGCGCACCGCCGAAGTGATCATCGCGCGCGGCGTCGCGTTGATGGCGGCCGCCCCCACCGGCTGCTCGAGCCCGGGCAACGTCACGCGCCCCACGCCCACGCCGCCATCGACGGAAACTTCCGATTCGCGCGTGGGCACGTCCTTGCTGCCCGCAGCACCCGTGCCCGAACCCGCATGTTCCACGCGCGCGTACACGAGCACGCCGTCGGTCACATCGGCATCGTCGCCTGCGTCCTTTCGCACGGCGCACTGGGCGCACCCCTCGCCGATGTATGCGTCGACCACGTTCGCCTCGACGGGCAGCCCACCGGGGGTGACGATCGAAACGAGGCCGACGGGCTTTCGTGACAAGAGCATCTCGCAGGCCGCCTTCGCCGCGAGCGCGGCGCAGCTCCCCGTGGTGTAACCGCAGCGCAGGCGGGTCGTCCCGGTATATATATAGTGCTCGAAGGCCACGCTAGCTGCTCGCCTTCCGATATCCCGTGGCAAAAGAAGGGTCGTAAAGCTTGCTGCGCTCGTACGACTCCGCTTGCGCGCCGTTGTGCGCAAGCCCGCCGCGAGCTCCGAGCACGCGGCCCACCACCACGAGCGCCGTGCGGTCGATGCCCTCTCGCGCGCCCGCATCAGCGAGCGTGCCCACTGTGCATCGCACCACGCGCTCCTCAGGCCAGGTCGCCTTGTACACGAGCGCCGCCGGCTCGTCGGAGCTGCGGCCCGCGGCCAAAAGCTCGGCGGAAAGCTCGGCGAGCATACCCGAGCTCAGGAAGATGACCATGGTCGAGCCGCTTTCCGCCATGGTGCGCATGCCCTCGCCCGCGGGCATGGGGGTGCGTCCGGAAAGCCGCGTGATCACGACCGACTGGCTGATTCCCGGCAGCGTGTATTCCTGGCGAAGTGCCGCCGCGGCACCGCAAAAGCTCGACACGCCGGGCACCACCTCGTAGTCCACGCCGCGCGCGTCGAGCGCGTCCATCTGCTCCTGGATGGCGCCGTACAGGCACGGGTCGCCCGTGTGCAGGCGCACCACTTCCTCGCCCCGCGCATCTGCCGCGCACATCACGTCGAGCACTTCCTCCAAGGTCATGTACGCGCTGTCGTAGACGATGCAGGATTCCTTGCACTCAGCGAGCAGCTCGGGGTTCACAAGGCTTCCCGCCCAAACGACCACGTCGGCCGCGCGCAGAAGGCGCGCCCCGCGCAGCGTGATAAGGTCGGCGGCGCCCGAGCCTGCGCCAACGATATGAATCATCCGAGCCTTCCCTTCCCGTTTCTCATCGCAACCGTTTACGCCGCCATTCGCGCAGCGGGCAAAACACGGCGCCCGCAGCGGCAATCGGCGCAAATACGCAGGCAGGAGGCGCAATGCCGCCCGCCCTGGCTTTGACACGTTCACAAGTGCCCACTATCATAGTAAAAGTTTCGGCAACGAGCATATGACAATCGGATAAAAGGAAATGACCGGCGCGGCGCCCGCACAGCCCGCGCTGGCTTGCGGAGGGAACCAGGTGGGAATCCTGGGCAAGGGACATTACTGTATAGGACGCGCGGGCGAACCGCCTCGCGCCCCAAGCCAGACTGCTTCGCCTTTTCCTCACGGCATCGCCGTGGCGTAAGCTCCTTGTGAACCCCGAGGGGTGCGCTTTTCTTTCGCTTGTGCCGACAAGCAACTGTCGCCGGGGGACCGGCAAACCGAGGAAAGGAAAAACCATGTCCGACCAGATGTCACGCCGCGGCTTCATGGGCGCCGCAGCAACCGGAGCCGTCGCGCTCGCCGGAGTCGCGCTCGCGGGCTGCTCCAACACCTCCGCGAGTTCCGAGAAATCGAGTGAAAAGGAGAAGGCCGTGAAGCCGGTCATCCTCGTCACGAGCTTCGGCACGAGCTACAACGACTCGCGCCACATTACCATCGGCGCCATCGAAGACGCTATCCGCGAGAAGTACTGGCAGGACTACGACATCCGCCGCGCCTTCACCGCGCAGATCATCATCGACAAGCTGAAGAAGCGCGACGGCATCACGATCGACAACATGACCGAGGCGCTCGACCGCTGCGTGGAAGACGGCGTGAAGGAAATCGTCGTGCAGCCGACGCATCTCATGGGTGGCCTGGAATACACCGACGTGAAAGACGAGCTCGACAAGTACGCCGACAAGTTCGACAAGATCTCGCTCGGCGACCCGCTGCTCACCTCCGACGACGACTACAAGAAGGTGGCCGCAGCCATTAAGGAGAACATGGCGTCCTTCGACGACGGCAAGACGGCGCTGTGCCTCATGGGTCACGGCACCGAAGCCGATTCCAACGCCGACTATGCCAAGATGCAGGAAGTGTTTAAGAACGAGGGCTTGACGCAGTTCTTCGTCGGCACCGTCGAGGCTGAACCGACCTGCGAGGATGTTATCGCCGCCGCGAGCGCCGCAGGCTACAAGAAGGCCGTGCTCGCGCCGTTCATGGTGGTCGCGGGCGACCACGCGAACAACGACATGGCAGACGAGACCGACCCCGACAGCTGGGCTGCGAAGTTCGTGGCCGCCGGCTTCGAAGTGACGTGCCTGCTCCAGGGTCTGGGACAGAACGTCGCGGTCGACGACATCTACGTCTCACACGTGGACGACGCCATCGCCAAGCTGTAAACTCGCCGCGCACGGGGGCGCCGGTCGCGTCCCCGTGCAACGGGCATGCG
>CAUEUQ010000002.1:0-55635 GCA_959021215.1 uncultured Collinsella sp.
GGCCCGATTTTGCCTCTTGACAATGTCCTGCTCATATTAAAAGGAACGTCCCTAACTGCCGGTCAAAAAACGAGCGAGGATCGTGGGGTCCTCGCTCGTTTTTTTGGGCAATGTTTCGACTGCGCCGTTACTTGTCGGCGGCTGCTTTCTTGGTAGTCGACTTCTTCGCGGTCGTCTTCTTGGCGGCAGTTGCTTTCTTGGCCGTCGTCTTCTTGGCCGTGCTCGCCTTGGTCGCAGTCTTGCGGCCGCGGGCGGGCTTCTTCTCCTTGGTCGGGCAGTCCATGTTGACGCAGATGCGCCACGGGCCGCGCGCGGTGTTGACCACCACGATGGGGGCGCCGCACTCGGGGCAGGTCTCACCCGTCGCCTCGAGCTTACCGCGCGCCGGTAGAGGATAGCTCACGCCGCAATCGTCATAGTTGGTGCAGCGGATAAAACGCTTGCCGCTCTTCTCGCTCTTGTGCGCGATCAGGTCGCCATGGCGTCCTGCCTCGGCGCACACCTTGCACTCACCCACCTTAAGGTCGGGCTCGTAGTTGGTGGGGCACATGGGGTTCACGCAAATCTCGAAGGCCTTCTGGCGGAACGGCTGGCACTTAATGCGCGGCGCGCCGCACTCGGGGCATACGGCCGCCTCGCCCTCGAGCGGGCTGACCTTGACGCCGCTCGGCACCGGATAGGTCACGTCGCAGTCGGGCCAGCCCATGCAGCCGATAAAGCTGCCGCGGGTCTTGGCGCTCGTCTTCATAACCAGGTCCTTGCCGCACTTGGGGCAGGCGCCCACGCGCGCATCGGCCGTGACGGCGTCGCTGATGGCGTCGCCCAGCTCCTGCGTGTGCTTGAGCAGCTCGTCGAGCACGCCGGCCAGCAGCGCGCGCGAGTGCGTCACGACATGCTCTTCGGTATCCTCGCCGCGCTCCACACGGGTCATATCGCCATCGAGCTCGCTGGTCATGTCGGGGCTCGTGATGCGCGGGGCAAACTGCGTCAGCGCATCGATGATGGCAATGCCCAGCTGACTCGGCTCCACGGGATCGTTTTTGAGGTAGCGCACGGCATACAGGCGCTCGATGATGCTCGCGCGCGTGGACTTGGTGCCCAGACCGCGCTTCTCCATCTCCTGCACGAGCTTGCCTTGGCTGTAGCGCGCGGGCGGCTCGGTCTGCTTGGCCTCGAGCTTAATGTCGAACACGTCGACCGTATCGCCCTGCTCCAGCGGCGGCATCTGCTCGTCGCGCTTAAGGCCGTACGGATAGGCCTCGCGGAAGCCAGGGGTCACGAGCACGTCGCCCGAGGCCACGAACGGCTCGCCGTTGACGTCGAGCTCGAGCTTGGTGTTCTCGATGGTCGCGGGACCCATAAGCGTTGCCAGGAAGCGACGGGCGATGAGGTCGTAGAGCTTGCGCTGGCCGCCGTCGAGCGTGGATGGGTCGCCCTCGCCTGTGGGATAGATAGGCGGGTGGTCGGTGGTCTCGACCTTGCCGCGCGTGGGCTTCATAGGACCGGCAAGCACCTTTTTGCACACGGGCGCCAGCGCCGGGTTGATCTTTGCCAGGTCGCTCACCACGGCGCCCAGATCGAGCGTCGCAGGGTACACGGTATTGTCGACACGCGGGTAGCTGATGAGACCGGCCATGTAGAGGGACTCGGCGATGCGCATCGTACGCGCAGGCGAGATGCCCTCGGCCGCGGCGGCAGCCTGCAGCGAGGTGGTCGCAAACGGCGTGGGCGGCTGCTGCTTGCGCGAGCGTTTGGTCACCGCGGCGACGGTTGCCGTCGTAACGCCGTCGACATGGCCGTACGCCGTCTCGGCAGCATCCTTGTCGGTAAAACGCGCCGTCTTGTGCGCGATCTTAAAACGGTCGTCCTCGGCAGCGCCCTGCGCGGCACCCATGCCGCGAATCTGCCAATAGTCCTCGGGCACAAACGCCATGCGCTCGCGCTCGCGCTCGACCACCAGGGCGAGCGTCGGCGTCTGCACGCGGCCGGCGGAGCGCACGTTACCAAAGCCGCCAAACTTGGCGAGCGTCAGGTAACGCGTGAGCACCGCGCCCCAAATGAGGTCGATGTGTTGGCGACTCTCGCCGGCGTCGGCCAGATTCTGGTCGAGCGAGACGAGATTATCGAAGGCGTGCGTAATCTCGGCCTTGGTAAACGAAGAGTATTGGGCGCGGGCAACCGGCAAGTCCGGCGCAACCTCGCGCACCTTGTTGAGAGCGTCCGAGCCGATCAGCTCGCCCTCGCGGTCGAAGTCCGTGGCGATGATGACGCTGTCAGACTTCTTGGCAAGGTTCTTGAGCGAGCGAATGAGCTCCTTCTCGGCCGGCAGCTTAATGACGGGCGCCCAGGTGAGGTAAGGCAGGCTCTCGAGCTTCCAACCCTTGATGGAGATGCCATCGGCAAGGAACGGCTTGCGCTTGGTGTCATAGGGCGGACGCGCCAGGCCATCGGGCATATCGGCCGGCAACATCTCACCGTCCTCGGTCACCGAATACCAACCCAGCTTTTTATCGAACAGCACGCTGTCGCAAAAATCGGGCGCAAGGATGTGACCGGCAAGGCCGATGGTCACGCACTCCTCGCCCTTCCACTCAAAACGGTAGATGGCGGTGTTGTACACCTTGTCCTTTTTAGGCTTACCCGTGGACAGCCGCTCGGCGATCTGACGCGCGGCGTCGTTTTTCTCGGCGATGATGAGCTTCAAAAGAGGCTCCTATCTCATGTCTCTGCGGCTACGCCCGCCCGTATGGCGGCCGACTTACGCCCTTGCTTGCTCAATCTGCCCGATGAGCCAATCGCACCAGGCATCCATGCCCTCGCCCTTGCGCGCGCTCACGGCAAACCGCGGCGCCTGCGGATTGAGGTCATCGAGTGTCTTAGTATACCTATCCATGTCAAAATCGAAAGCCGGAGCCACGTCGACCTTGTTGAGCAGCTGTGCGCCGGCGTGTTGGAAGATGCCCGGGTACTTGATGGGTTTGTCGTCGCCCTCGGGCACCGAGAGGATCATGATGGACAGGTTCTCGCCCAGGTCAAAGTCGACTGGGCAGACCAGGTTACCCACGTTTTCGATAAAGATGACGTCAATGTTTTCCAGACCCACCGCCTGGTCGAACGCGTCAACGGCCTCCATGATCATGTTGCCCTCGAGGTGGCACAGGCCGCCCGTGTTGATCTGGATGGCGGGCATGCCGGCTTCCTTCATGGTAATGGCGTCGACATCCGAGGCAATATCGCCCTCGATGACGGCGCAGCGCAGGCCAGCCTTGTCGCGCAGGCGCTCGTTGGTGCCCAGGATCGTGGTGGTCTTGCCCGAGCCGGGGCTCGACAGCACGTTAATCACGTAGGTGTTTGTCTCATGAAATCGCTGACGCAGCTGATCTGCCAGGCGCTCGTTGCGCGACAGAATCGGCGACGCGATATCAATCGTTTTCTCGGCCATATTCGGCACTCCTTACTTCTGCCCCTTTATACCCCGTCCCCAGATGGCTGATGGGCCAATCGTCGGGGGTCTCGATTTCGATACTTGCGATGTCGAGCTCGCGGCCGTGCAGTAGGCGCACATTGGCGCCGCCGCACTGGGGGCAGCGGCAGTGGAAGCGGTCATGATCGAAAACCTCACCGCAGTCCAGACACTCGCTTTGCGGATGGACCTCCTCTACCGCAAGCTCGCAACCTTGCGTGAGCGGGTCCTCGTCACGAAACGTCTCCCACGCAAAGTCAAGCGCCTCGCGCACGACCTCGGTCATATCCCCGATACGAAGCGTTACCAAAACGGCGCGCGAGGCCCCCGCCCCACGCGCCGCACGAATCACTGTATCGAGTATGCCGTTGACAATGCCAACCTCGTGCATACCGATTTACTCCTCGTCGTCCTCATCGTCCGAGAACAGGTCCAGACGACTCACGAACAAGCCCTCCTTGCCCTCGCGCGCGGTAATGACCACACGGGCGATGGCGAGCGAAATCTCGTAGAGCGAGAGCAGGGCGCCATACATGAGGCCCAGCGTAACGGGCGAGCCGTCGGGCGTAATCACAGCCGAGCCCACAAGCAGGCCAACGTATACGTAACGCCAGGCGCTGCGGAAGGCCGCGTAGGACACGATATGGAAGACGGACAGGTAGAAGATGATGAGCGGCAGCTCAAACGCCACACCAAAGCCGATCATAAAGAGCAGCTCCATGTTGACGTAGTTCTCCAAATCGGGCAGTGCCGTGGCAACGGCCGAGGTCTCGCCGATGAGCCATTCAAAGCCCGCAGGGATGATGATGAAGTAGCAAAAGATTGCGCCCAGGAAGAACAGCACCGTCGAGGCGAGCACCGTGGGCACGACCCACTTGCGCTCGTTGGGGCGAAGCGCCGGCAGGAAAAACGCCAGAATCTGCCAGATGATCATGGGCGTGCACATGACCACGGCCATCTTGATGGCCAGCGAGAAGCGCAGGCCAAAGCCGCCGAGCGTGGTGGTGATGTAGAACTTACCATCCGGCACAAAGGAGCGGATGGGATCTTCCAGGATGTCGAGCACCACGGGCGTGGCGAAATACAGCACGATGGCTGCGGCAAACACCGAGACGACCACGATGGTCAGGCGGCGACGGAGCTCTCCCAGGTGATCGAAGAGCGGCATACGCGCAGGTCCGATAGGCATTACTCATCGTCTCCCTTCGGGGCATCGGCAGCGGCATCGTCCTCGGCCTCGAGCTCGCGGGCAAGCTGGTCGACGACGGCCTTGCGCTTGCGGGGACGACGGGCATAGAGGTCGGCCGTCGTGGGCTCTGCCGCCTCGGGCTCGGGCTCCGGCTCTGCAGCAGGCTCGGGCTCGACGGCGGCATCGGCAGACCCGGCGTCGGGACCCTCGGCTTCAGCCTCCTCGGCAGCACCTTCTCCCTCAGCGGCACTCTCGCTTGCGGCCTTCTCGGCAGCAAGACGGGCGCGACGCTCGGCAAAGGTCTCCTTCTTGGCGGGCGCTGCCGTCTCGGCGGCATCCTCGTCCGCATCGGAATCGTCGTCGGTCGCAGCAGCCTTCTTGGGCTTGACCGGGGCCGACGCGGCCTCGCTCACCGGATCGATAATCTCGGACTGAACAACGGCCGTCATCTTTTCCTGCGTCTCGCGGAACTGACGGATGGCACGGCCGATCGTGCGGCCCATCTGCGGGAGCTTATCCGGGCCAAACAGCAAAAAGCCGAAGACCACGATGATCGCGAGCTCACCCTCTCCAATACCAAACACACATACCTCCAAGGCTCGATGTGAGTCGAGCCCGCACCGCGCCATTCGGCCGGAACTCGTCTATTCATTCGGTCAAGTATAGCGCCCGGACGCCAAAACGTCCGAGCGCATCACAAACATATGCCAAACGGCACGCCCTTTTGGGGGCAAAGATTATGCAGCGGTGATCGAAATCTCCTGGTCGACACCCAGCAGCTGAACCACGCGCATCACCGGGGGCTGCACGTTAACGCAGCTAAAGCGCTTACCGTGGTCGACCGCGTGGTGTGCGGCGCCCACGAGCACGCCGATGCCCGTCGAATCGATGTAGCTCACCTGGGCAAAATCGAGCTCAACGGCCTCAGTGGGCTGCTCGAGCGCCAGGTCGATGGCATTGCGCAGGCTATCGGCGTTAGAGATATCGATCTCGCCGGTCACCCTAATGGTGTAGAGCTCTGGCGTGGGGTTGGTGGAAATACCCAAATCCATGTATACGCTCCTTTACGTATCGAAAGTGCGGATAGTACGGGAAGCCGCGCGTTAGGCGCGCTCGGCACGCGCAAGCTCGGCAGCGACCAGCTTAACGGCCAGCACCAGCACATCGAGCGCGGCCTCCAGGTCCTCGACCGTGGGATAGCTCGGCGCGATGCGGATGTTAGTGTCGCGCGGGTCCTTGCCATAGGGCCAGGTGGCACCAGCCGGCGTGAGCTTGACGCCCAGGTCGGCGCAAAGCGCGGCGACCTTCTGGGCCGAGCCCTCGGGACCATCGAAGCTTACAAAGTAGCCGCCGCGGGGGTGCGTCCAGGTGGCGCAGCCCGTGTCGCCCAAACCCTCGGTGAGCTTGCGCTCGACGGCCTCAAAGCGCGGACGCAGGAACTCGGCATGCTTTTTCATGTGCTCCTTGACCGCCTCGATGGTGGGAAGGAAACGCACGTGACGCAGCTGGTTGAGCTTGTCGGCGCTGATGAGGCCGGCCTTCAGGCGCTTGGAGAACTCCGCGATAACCGCGGGGCTCGCACCGATAAAGCCGATGCCGGCGCCCGGGAAGGTGATCTTGGACGTCGAGGCAAAGGCCACCACGCGATCCTCGGTGCCCGCCGCGCGAGCGAGGTCGAAGATATTGGCGAGCTCGTCGGTCTCGTCGTACAGGTCGTGCACGCAGTAGGCGTTGTCCCAGAAGATGCGGAAATCGGGCGCGGCCGTGGGCATCTCGACCAGGCGACGCACGGTGTCCTCGCTAAAGGTGATGCCCGTGGGGTTGGAATACTTGGGCACGCACCAGATGCCCTTGATGGAGTCGTCGGCGGCAACCAGGCGCTCGACCTCGTCCATGTCGGGGCCGTTGTCGGTCATCGCGACGGGAACGTTCTCGATGCCCAGGTCGGCGGTGATGCCAAAGTGACGGTCGTAGCCGGGAACAGGGCACAGGAATTTGACCTTCTTGCCGTCGTGCGCGGCCTCGTAAGCCTCCCAAGGCTCGCTGCCGCACGAACCGCAGCGCCAAAACATGCCGGCGATATCGTGCTCGATCAGAAGGCTCGACGAACCCAGTACGAGCGTCTGCTCGGCAGGGCAACCCAGGAACTCCCCCGCCAGCTTGCGTGCCGAGGGAATGCCCTCAAAGCAACCGTAGTTTGAGCAGTCGACGTTGCCGTCGTGCAGATCGGCATCGGCATTGAGGATATCGAGCATGGGTCGAGAGATGTCCACCTGGGAGGGCGACGGCTTGCCGCGGGCCATGTCGAGCGCCAGGCCCTTGGCCTTGACCTCGGCGACCTCGGCTTTGAGCGCCTCGATGGCGGCATCGAGTTCGGTGGTTTCCATCTTCTGGTAGATCGTCTGCATGGGTGCGACCTTTCGCGAAGCGGGACGTTGCAGTTCGTCTAAGTATAGACCGCCACCGCCGCAACGGCATGAAGCCGTGATAGATTAAGTTCATCGCAATGAATTATGAATCGCCGCGCATGCCGGCGTGGGGCGCCCAAGGAGGCACTATGGAATACGGATCGTTCCAGGCCGAGGAATTCGGCGACCTGCAGCGCCTGGTCGACGGGCTGTTTTACGACCGCCGCGCCATCGACTGCCTGGATCTCATCGTACAGGCCGAGATCTTGGACCTGGCGCCCGATCTCATGGAAATCGTGAACCTATTGCCGCCCGGCTACTACGACCGCCAATCGCTTTGCGACCAGCTCAACTCCGCCCTTGCCGCCCACGGCTGGGGCGCCGTCTACGGAACGGTGGAATAAACCTAGTCGTTTAAGAACGTCCCCAATGACTAAAACGCCGCTTGTGATGGTGTCCACAGGCGGCGTTTTCAAACTTGTATGTGCTCTTACTCGTCCTTGGGCGCGGGGTGTTTGCAGACCACGCTCATATAGATCATGCCAAGCACGGCCGCGGTGACAGAGCCGGCGAGAATAGCGGCCTTGGCAGCCAGGACCTCGAACTGGGCCGTCGGGAAAGCGAGGCCGCTGATGAGGATCGACATCGTAAAGCCGATGCCGCCCAGAATGCCCACACCGGCGATCATGTGCCAGTTGACGTTGCGCGGCAACTGGCAAGCCTTGAGCTTGACCAGGGCAAATGTCATGCCAAAAATACCAATCGGCTTGCCCAGCAGCATGCCAAAGTACACGCCGAGCGTCACCGGGTCGGTGAGCAACGTGCTCATATCCACGCCTACCAGGCGAACCTGTGCGTTCACGAACGCAAAGATCGGCAGAATCACAAAGTTGACCGGTGTGGAGATCAGACGCTCCATGCGGATGAGCGGCGGGGTCACGCGGTGCATGACGCGCTCGACCCTGGTGGTCGAGACGGTAAAGTCATGCTGGCCCAAGATGTGCGCCTCGTCGTCGTAGCGGTCATCGAGCAGCGGCAGGCACTCCCCCAACCAATCGGTAAGGCTGTCGAGTTTAACACCGCACTTGGCCGGGATGGTAAAGGCCAAGATGACGCCAGCAAGCGTGGCATGTACGCCGCTCTTGAACATGCAGAACCACAGCAGCAGACCCAGTACCGAATACGGGGCAAGGCGGTAATGTTGCGTCTTGTTGAGCCACACGAGCGCGCAGGTCACAAGCACGGCGGCGCCCAACCAAAACGGATTGGGGCTCTGACCGTAGAAGATGGCGATGGCGGCGATGGAAATGAGGTCGTCGGCGATGGCGAGCGTCGAGAAGAACACGCGCACGCCGTTGGGCACACGGTTGCCCAAAAGCGACAGCACGCCCAGCGCAAAGGCAATATCGGTTGCCATGGGGATGGCCCAACCGTTGCGGGCGCCGGCATGGTTGAAGATCAGGTAGATACAGGCGGGAACGACGACGCCGCCCACGGCCGCCAGCATGGGAAGCATGGCCTGACGCGGATTCTTGAGCTCGCCGACCGTCATCTCGTACTTAAGCTCAATGCCCACCAACAAAAAGAAAATCGCCATGAGGAAGTCGTTGACGAAAAGCTCAACGGTGAGACCGGCCGTAAGGTTTCCCAGACCCACATACAGCGGGGTCTCCAAAAAGTGATGGACGGCCTCGTAGGCATCGGTATTGGCGCAAATGACGGCGGCGATGGCGGCGAAGACCATGACGGCGGCGGAAATCGTGCCGTTCTCGGTGATGCGTTCCCAAATGTCGTGACGTTCAAAGCGCTTGCGCTCACGAACGTTGAACAGCTGCTCAGTTGCTGCCATGGGCGGCTCCTTTCACGGGAAAGCTCCCGTCTTAAAAAAGCACGGCCCGCCCAAGTGGCGGCGCCGCGCTCTAACGTATTACGCTTGCATCTAGCCTACCCTGCACGACAAGCACGCAGGCGTGGCCGAAAAGCGGAACCACAGGTTGAACATTATTTGCTCAACGGCACGGGCACGCCTGTCCAAGAGACGACGCGGCGCCGTGCACAAAAAACGACCGGAGCGCGGGGCGTCCGCGATCCGGTCGTGGCATTTGGTCAAAAGAACCTAGCAGGCGGCCATGATGGGGGCAGCGACCTGCTTCTTACGGGAGAGGACGCCCGGCATCCAGACGCCGTCGTGCTCGTCGGCAATGCCCAGGCCCTTCTGAGCGGCCTCGGTCTCGCCCTCGAGCAGGACCTGCGAGCCCTCCTCCATAATGTCGGTGATGCACAGAACAATGCCGTCGGCACCCTTCTCGGCGGCGTAGGCGCGCATGGCCTCGCGAATCTCGTCAATCATGCCAAGCGCACGGCTCTTGTCGACGGTCTCGTACTGGCCGATGAGCAGCTTCTTGCCGGCGGGCTCGAACATCTTGATGTCGTTGCCGACCATCTCGGCTGCGGTGAAGGAGCCGGACGGACGGGTGAGGAAGACCTCCATGCCAAACTTGACCGGGTCGACGCCCACCTGCTCGCCGAGCTTGGCGGCGACGGCGCGGTCGACATCGGTGGTGGTGGGGCTCTTGAGCATGAGCGTGTCGGTCATCATGGCCGAGAGCAGCAGCTTGGCCTGAACGTCGGAAAGCTCAACGCCGAGCACGCCGGCGAGCTTGGTGACGATGGTGCAGCTGGAACCCCAGGGCAGGCAGATGTAGTGCAGCGGGCCGGCGGTCTCGAAGTCGCCGATGCGGTGATGGTCGACGACACCAAAGACTGTGGCGTCCTTAAGACCGGCAACGGACTGGGCGGACTCGTTGTGGTCAGTGAGGACGACGAGCTGACCGGCCTCGACGGACTCGATCACGCGGGGCTCGGCGATGCCGGCGTCGGCGAGCAGCTTGGCGGACTCGGCCGGAAGCTGGCCCAGGGCGCAGGCCTCATAGGTGTTGCCGGCATACTCAACCTGGTTGAGCAGCTGGGACAGAACGACGGCGCTCATGATGGCGTCGTTATCGGGGTTCTGGTGACCAAAGACAAGAACGTTTGCCATGGATATCCTCCACTTGATATGTGTACTTAGACGTAGCTATGGTAGCACGCCGATGCCGAGCCTTCGCAGACGGAAGAGCCACGGCATATTTTGGGGCAGGTATGGGGGCCAAGGCTGTCCCTTTTGCACCATGTTGGTGCAAAGTAACCCGCCCCCCTGCACCAGCTATTTGCCAGCGGCGCGCAGAGCTACGTAGGCGGCGCCGATGATGCCGGCGTCGTTGCCGAGCGAAGCGACCTTAATGGGCGTCTCGCGCGAGGCGGAAAGCGCGTAGCGCTGGAAGTACTCGCGAGCCTTGTCGAGGTAGACATCGGCCGAGGCGGAGGCGCCGCCGCCGATCAGGAACATCTCGGGGTCGACCACGTTGGCGATAAGCGCCAGGGCGCGACCGAGATAGTCGGCCATGGCATCGGCCGCGGCCAGCGCAAGCTTGTCGCCCTCGCGGCAGGCCTGGAACACGTCCTTGGAATCTGAGGGGCCGGTGAGCTCGATGGGCTCGACGCCCGCCTTCTTGCACTCGGCAAGGTAGTTGCTCACCACACCGGTGGCGCTGGAATACTGCTCCAGGTGGCCATGGCCGCCGCAGCCGCAGGTGCGCTCCTCAGCCGGATTCAGGCACATGTGGCCGATCTCGCCGCCGGCACCCACAACGCCCGACACCACGTCGCCGTTGACGATAACGCCGCCGCCCACGCCGGTACCGATGGTGACCATCACCACGTTCTGTACACCCTTGGCAGAGCCGAGCCAGGCCTCGCCCATGGCGGCGGCGTTGGCATCGTTCTCGTACTTAACGACCGCGTCGGGGCAGTGCTCCTGAATGGCGACTCTCAGCTCGGGCAGGTTAATGGCAATGTTGGCCTTGACCTTGGCATCGCCCGATGCCGGGATGGGGCACGGAACGGCCAGGCCAATACCCGCCACAAAGGCGCGCGGAATCTGGGCCTTGGCGACCACCTGGTCGATAGCCTCGGTCACCGCGGCAAAGCCCGCAGCGTCAACGATGGGAGGCGTGGGAACGCTGGCCTTGGCCAGCAGGTTGCCGTCCTCGTCGAACAGACCCTCCTTAACCGAAGTGCCGCCGACGTCAATGCCGATGTAGTACTGCTTAGGTTCCATGGGAGCCCACCTTTCTCGTTTAAACATTGCCTGTATGGTACCGCTCCCAAGGCAAAAACTTACCAAAAAGGGACAGGTTTGTTTTGGCAGGTTTTAACTGGGGAAACGCAAATGGCCGCTCAACAGGCCGCGCAAGACCATCCCCAAAAATAAAGGCGCCGGGAGGCGGAGACTCCCGGCGCCCGTCAAAGGGACTATGTTGTCTGTCGGACCGCACGGTCCTTCGCGGCGATAACGCTGACTAGGCCTTAAGTGCCTGCAGCTGCTTGTGAACCTCGATGAGCTCCGTCGCCATGACGCGCATGGTCTCGGTACCGGCCATCTGGTCCTCGGCATGCAGCAGAATCAACGGGGCCTCGCCGTTACGCTCGCCGTTGGCCTCTTTCTTCAGAAGCCCCATGTGAACATCGTGGCCACCGTTATAGGCCTCGTCGCCCTGCTTGATAAGCTCCTCGGCGGCGTCAAAATCGCCCTCCTTGGCCTTTTGCACGGCATTGATGTACATGCTCTTGGCGGTACCGACGTAGCTGATGATCTCGAAGCAGGTCATCTGCAGTTCGTTCATATCCTCCATGCGGAGCACCTAGCCCATCACGCTGACGCAGTGGTCAATGATGCCGGCAGCGTTCATGCGGCCGTAGTCGACCATGTTGATGACCTCGACCGGAAAACGGCCGGCGGCCTCCTTCTCAAAGTCACCCTTGGTGTAGCCGATCTGCGGGCCAAGCAGCAACATGTCGCACTCGTCCAGGTGATCGTGGGCCTCGTTCATGGGACGAGCCTCGATCTCGATATCCAGACCACGGTTTGCAACCTCGGCCTGCATCTTCTGGACCAGCAGGCTCGTGGACATACCGGCATTGCAGCAGAGCATGATCTTCTTCATGGTTTCCTCCTTATAACTGCGCGGCGCGCAGACGACGACTGGTTGTATTCCTTGCGGTTATTGTGCCCTCTTTCTGCGCCCTTACGCAGAAGAGAGATGCGGGCACTGACACCACGTACCGGTGCCCGCAAAGGTGAAAGGGACGAACGTTAGGCGTTCTACTCGGCGAGAGCCTCCTGCTTGGCGATTGCCTTCTCGGAAATCTTCATAAAGGGCAGGTAGACGGCCATGCCAATGACAATCTCGAGAGCCTGCCACACGCCGGCGCGCCAGTCAAAGCCCGTAGCGAGCAGGGCATTGATGACGGGAGGCATGGTCCAGGGCACCTGGGCGATGCAGGGGCTGATGATGCCTGCACAGGTAAGGCCATAGGTGATGCCGATGAACAGGTCGGGAAGAAGAACAAACGGGATCATGAGCGGCAGGTTGTACACGATGGGGTAACCGTAGATAACCGGCTCGTTGATGTTGAACAGACCAGGCAGGATAGCCATCTTGGAAACGGTCTCGGAAGCCTTGTTCTTGGAGAACAGGAGCGTGTCGAGCAGAAGCATGAGGGTGCAGCCCGAGCCGCCGATGAGGGCGAAGCTGTTAACGATCTGCATGTTCATGTAGTGATCGGGCTGGATGGTGCCACCGGCGGCAAAGGTAGCCATGTTGTCGACGATGAGCATGGTCAGGATCGGCTCGACGGTAGCGCCAGAGATGGTGGACTGGTGAATACCGACGCAGAACAGCAGGTTGGCAAGGGTGTAGATGAGGATAACAGCCCACGGACCGGCGTTCATGATGTTCTTGAGCGGGTTGGAGATGCACGTGGAGATGATGGCGCACAGATCGGTGCCGGCGCACACGGCGAGCAGGGCTGCGGCAAGAGCGAAGATCGCGAGGTTGAGCAGCATCGGGATCATGACGTTGAAGGAGTTGGAGACCGCGGGAGGCACGCCCTCGCCCAGCTTAACCTTGAGCTTCTCGACGCCAGAGATCTTGATGAAGAGCGAGACGGAGAGCAGAGCGATGATAATGGCCGAGAACAGACCGTTAGTGCCGGTGTTGGCAGTCGAAAGGGCGCCCGTAACCTCGGCGGAGGTGATCTTGTCGGTGAGCAGCGGGCTCGTGGCGGCAAGCGAGGCGGTAATCTGCTGCGGCATCATGATGACGAAGGCAGAGATGGCGACGACCACGCAAGCGAGCGGGTTATCGAAACGCTTGTTCTTGGCGAGGCTGTAGCCAATCAATCCGGCCAAGATAATGGCAGAGACGTTGAGGGTGCCCAGCGTAATTGCCGAGCCCCACGTCTGAAGGTTGGCAAGGCCCGCCGCATCGAGCGGGAACAGAGGGAACACGACGTTGTTAATAAGAACCGCGATACCCGCAAGGATATAGAGCGGCGTGATGGTCGCGAAGGCGTCTCGCAGGGAACGCAGGTGAACCTGGTTTCCCACCTTCGCAGAGACCTCGGCAAACTTGTCGAGGAAGCTCTTTCCGTTGTCACTGGCCATGATTGCTCCTAACTTTCAAATCCGGCCTTTTCCTATGCGCACGGTGGTCTGTCGCCCTCTGCCACCAGATGTGCCATGTGTTGCGCGCGGCGGCGCGCGGTCTGGGCGTTCGCCCGGTCGCTAATCAACCACGTGGGTCGTGGCGACCTGTTTGAGCCAGGCCGCCGACTTCTTAAGACGGCGCTTGTAGCCATCCATCAGATCGACCTCGACAAAGCCATAGCGATTCTTAAAGGCATTGGCCCAAGACCAGTTATCGATGACGGCCCAATAATGGTATCCGCGACACTTGGCGCCCTCGGCGATTGCCTTGGCAACCCACTCCAGGTGCTGGCGTACAAAGTCGACGCGGTAGTCGTCCTGGATGGTTCCTTCGGCGTCACGGTTCTTGTATTCGTCCATGATGCCAATGCCGTTCTCGGAAACGAACCACTCAAGATCGGGGTAGTTCTTGGCGCAGTCCATGCCAAAGTCGTAGAGGCCCTGCGGGTAGATCTCCCAGCCGCGGCTCTCGTTCATAACGGCGTCGGGCCACACGTACTCGTCGGCAAAGTGCGGCAGGCCGTACTGGTCGACCTTGCTCGCCGGCGCCTGAACACGCGTGGGGTGGTAGTAGTTGCAGCCGAGCCAGTCGACAACACCCTGCTTGAGAATCTCTTGGTCGCCGGCACGGAACGGGAGCTTAACGCCGCCCTCGGCCAGGCTGTCGAGCACGTCGGCGGGAAGCTCGCCCTTGGTAATAAGGTCGAGCCACCAGCGATTGTTGATGCCGCTGGTCATACGCACGGCCTCGAGGTCTGCCTCGCTGGGGTTCTGTTTGGTGTAGACCGGGGTAAAGCAGTTGATCATGCCGATCTTGGCATCGGCGCGAATAGCGCCCTCGTCATAGGCGCGACGATAGTTGGCCACGGCCAGCGCGTGTGCCAGCGAGATGTGATACTGCACGGTGCGAGCGCGGTTGAAGTCGTGGAGTTGCGGGAACCACACGCCCTCCTGATAGCGCTGCTCGGGCTCGACGATGGGCTCGTTAAAGGTGAACCAGTACTTAATCTCCTGGCCAAACTCGTGGAAGGCGACGTCGGCGTAATGCGCGTAAGCCTCGACGACCTCACGGCTCTCCCAGCCGCCACGGTTAAAGAGGTAGGTGGGCATGTCAAAGTGGTACAGGTTGACGAACGGCTCCAGACCAGCCTCGCGAGAGGCGCGGAACAGCTCGTGATACCACGCAGCGCCCTCCTCATTAAGGTTGCCGTCGGCATCGAGCAGACGGCTCCACTGAATGGAAGTGCGATAGGTATCCAGGCCCAAGTCCTTCAAAATGCGAAAGTCCTCCTGGTACTTGGCCATAAAGTCATTGCCGGCATAAGAGCCAACGCAGTTGTAGAACGAACCCAGATCCTGGATGGACCAGGTGTCCCACAGGTTCTCGAGCTTGCCGCCTTGGTTCCACTGACCCTCAGTCTGCGGGCCGGACATAGCAGCGCCAAAGAAGAAGTCGTTGGGCAGCTGATACTGTGCCATCAAAGTCCTCGCTTTCGTGTTCTAGAGCTTCCGGTTGGAGACGGGTTTGCTTTGACAGGTTATCCGGCGCGGGCGCGCACCGGTCATACCGATATCCAACCTGCCAAAACAAAACCGTCCCCAAACAGTCAATCCTGTTCTGCGGCAGGATTCCGTTTGTTGCTTAAACTATAGCGCTCTAATTTTAAAAGTAAAGCGTCTCTTTCTTTTTTCTTTCTCGAACTTCTTAGATAAAAGTAATATGGGTGCCCTGTTGAGGGTTATACTTACTTTTGTTTTCATATATGTCGGAAAGGAGGTTCCATGATTCCCAAATACGAGGCGATAGCTGCAGATATTCGTCGAAGTATTGAGGATGGCGCTCTTAAACCGGGCGACAAGCTTCCCACCGTCGTTGAGTTCTGCGAGCTCTATAGCGTTTCCAAAATCACCGTCAAACGAGCTATTGAACAAATCACCGAGGAAGGCCTTATTACCAGCCGGCGCGGATCGGGTACCTACGTTAAGGACACGGCGGGACTTCCCGGCCAGGCGTTTTTCCAGGGCAAAAACGACCGTGCCCAAGGTTTTTCGTATGAGCACCGCGGGGAGAAGGTGACCTCGGTGGTCTACGATTTCTCGATCGTTAATCCACCGGCGGACATCGCAGCCCAGCTGGGAATTGCCGAGGATGACTTTGCCTATCACGTCGTGCGCGTGCGTCAGGCCGATGAGAAGCCCATCGTTATCGAGTACACCTACATGCCCCTCGAGCTGATTCCAGGCCTTAAAAAGAAGGACCTGTACGGATCGGTCTACCGCTTCATCCGCGAGCAATGTGGGCTGAAGATTTCGAGCTTCCACCGTACCATTCGCGCCGTGGCAGCAACCGAGGAAGAAGCCGAGCGTCTGGACACCAAACCTAGCTCTCCCCTGCTCGAACTCACCCAGATTGGCTTTTTGGACAGCGGCGCCGCCTTTGAGTATTCGGTCTCGCGCAACGTTGGCGACCGCTTTGAGTTGCACAACGTAACGTTGGCATAGGTTTTTGTAGTCACGCGGGCGCTCGTTTTGAGCTGTTTTGTGCAACGCCCGCGCAACATAATGGGGGTATGAATATGTCCGATTTGATTAAACTGACGCCGATCTTCCACGAGAAGATCTGGGGTGGCCGCCAGCTCGAAACCGTATTTGGTTACGACATTCCCGAAGGTCCCATCGGTGAGTGCTGGGCCATCTCGGCCCATCCCAACGGTGACTGCCAGATTGCGGAGGGCCCGTATGCCGGCCACACGCTTTCATGGCTGTGGGCCGAGCGCCGCGAGCTCTTTGGCAATTGCGAGGGCAAGGAGTTCCCGCTGCTCATTAAGATTCTGGATGCCAAGGACGACCTTTCGATCCAAATTCATCCCAACGACGAGTACGCCGCCGAGCACGAGAACGGCAGCCTGGGCAAAACCGAGTGCTGGTATGTACTGGACTGCGAGCCCGGTGCCACGATCATCGTCGGCCAGCGCGCCAAGGACCGCGTCGAGGCCGCACAGATGATCGAGGAAGGCCGTTGGGACGACATGCTCAACGTGCTGCCGATCCACAAGGGCGACTTTTTCCAGATTGATTCCGGTACCGTGCACGCCATCAAGACCGGCACGCTCATTTTGGAGACGCAGCAGTCGAGCGACGTGACGTATCGCCTGTACGACTACGACCGCCCCGGCACCGACGGCAAGCTGCGCCCGCTGCACATTGAGCAGAGCCTCGACTGCATCGATTTTGATGCTCAGGCTCCGGTCGACGGTACCGTGACCGCGCCCGAAGTCGACGGCGTGACCGAGCTCGAGTCTAACTCCTGCTACACCGTCGATCGCGTGCGCGTCGACGGCAGCAAGACCCTCGACCAGCGCTGGCCCTTCATGTGCCTGTCGGTCATCGACGGCGAAGGCACCGTCTGCGGCGACCCCGTCCACAAGGGAAGCCACCTGCTGGCCCCCAGTACCGTGGACCAGATCGAACTCGAAGGCAAGATGGAACTGATCATCTCGCACCTGTAGGTCGCACCAACAACCCAAACGCAACAAGGGGCTCCCCCGTTCTTCAACGGGGGAGCCCCTTGCCATGTCTAAGTATTCAGCCCACCCGGCTCTCCAGATCAAAAAGCGAACGAGCAAAGCGACGTTCGTCCAGCAACGTTACCCAAGGACCTGGGCGGGCGTATAGGGCAACATCGATCGCGAGTTCTGCACGCAAAGGAGGCCACTTAATGTGGCCTCCGTCTTGCGCAGGACTGCCCGAGCAGGCGATGTTGCCCTATACGCCCGTCCAGGTCCGCCAGGATCACGACAGCTTGACGATCGGTGCAAAACCTTTCATCAGCTTTTTGGTCTGGCCGGTCTTTTCGAATTGAACCTCGATCATGTCTCCGGTGACCGAGATCACGGTGCCCGTGCCAAAGGTCTTGTGGCTCACGGTATCGCCTGCGGCAAAGTCCTGCGATGCGCTGGCACGATCGACCTTGCGCTCCACTGTCGGCGACACCTTAGATGACGGCTTTTTGGCTCGCGGCGCACCCGAACCAAAGGTCGAGGCAACACGGCCGGCGTCGGGCGAAACCCCACGATGGCGCTCGGTCCCGTAGCTGCTGCCGCCAAAGAAATCGTCGAAGCTCGATCCGCCGCGCGAACCGGAACCGCCGGTCGAGCGCGTATGCGAGCCAAACACCTTGCCGCCATACATATCCGAGCCCATGCCCGAGCCAAAGGTACCGTGGCGGTCGCCGCGCTTCTCCCAGCCCGTGCCCTCAAAACCGGCAGAGCCGATACCGCTAAACTCGATATCCTCAAACGGAATCTCGTTGAGGAAGCGCGAGCGCGGGTTGGCAGAAGTCGAGCCGTAGGTGCGACGCGTGGCCGCATAGGTCAAGAACAGGCGCTTACGGGCACGCGTGATGGCGACGTAGGCCAGGCGACGCTCCTCCTCGAGCTTACCCGGGTCATCGCTGCCGCCAAAGTCGTGCACGTGCGGGAAGATGCCCTCCTCCATGCCGGCCACGAACACCGCCGGGAACTCCAGGCCCTTGGCGGAGTGGATGGTCATCATGGTAATGGCATGCGTCTCGCCGGCCAGGGAATCCAAGTCGGAGCGCAGGGCCAGCCACTCCATGAGTGCCGGCAGCGCCTTACAGGTGAGCGGACCGTAGGTGCGCTCAATCTCGTCGGCATGCACGGCACCCGCCGACATCTCCGTCGGCGCGGCATACGCGTTGCCCGCGATGGCGGCGGCCAGGGCATCCTGCGGCGAGAGCGCCGGGGCGGCTAGGCTATCGAGCGGATCGGAGCCCGCGGCATCACGCGCGCCAACGAGCGCCTCAAACGAAGACGCGGGCGCAGACGGGCCGGGCTCGGGCGCAGGTGCGCTCACCACGACGGGCTCGGGCTCGGCGCCGGCAGGCACGTCAGCAACACCGGCTGCGCGCAGCTCTTCTAGGCTCTCGAGCGTACCCTCGATATCCTCGTGCGTCTCCTCAAATTCGGCAGCGACACCCAGGAATTCCTGGATGTTCTCGGCACGGCTCTCGGACTCCATGGTGCCCTCGGCGCGAAACGCCTGCAGCAGGCCCGTCTTATCGACGATCATCTCGACAACGTCCTTGAGCTCGCCGTCCATGCGACGACCCTCGCGCACCAGCGCCACAAAACTCGACAGACCGTTGCGCACCTTGGCGCTAAACATGCCCGTCTCGGCGCACGCGATCTCGCAGGCCTGGAAGAACGAACAACGGTTGTCGCGCGCCAGCTGCTCGATCTTTTGGATCGAGGTGGAGCCGATGCCGCGGCGCGGCGTGTTGATGACGCGCTTGACGCTCATCTCGTCGGCCGGGTTCACGATCATCTTGAGGTAGGCCATAACGTCGCGGATCTCGGCACGGTCGAAGAATCGCGTGCCGCCCACGATCTTGTAGGGCACGCCCGCGCGCAGAAACATATCTTCGAGAATACGCGACTGGGCGTTGGTGCGGTAGAACACGGCGATGTCGTCGTAACTCGTGCCCTTGGAGTGCAGCTTTTCGATCTCGCCGGCAATCCAGCGACCCTCGTCGCGCTCATCGCTTGCCTGGAAGGCCTGAATCTTCTCGCCGTCGCCCTCGGCCGTAAACAGGCGCTTGTCCTTGCGCTGCGAGTTGTGACGCACCACGGCGTTGGCGGCGCTCAGGATATGGCCCGTAGAGCGATAGTTCTGCTCCAGCTTGACAGTCTTGCAGTCTTTAAAATCCTTCTCAAAGTCCAGGATATTGGTGATGTCGGCGCCACGCCAGCTATAAATGGACTGGTCGTCGTCGCCCACGACCATGAGGTTTTGGTACTTGGCGGCCAGCAGGTTGGCGATCTCGTACTGGACGTGGTTGGTGTCCTGATACTCGTCGACGCTAATGTAGCGGAAGCGCTCCTGGTACTTGTCGAGCACCTCGGGGCGGGTGCGCAGCAGCTCGAGCGTGCGCACGAGCAGGTCGTCGAAGTCCATCGCGTTGGCGGCACGCAGGCGGCGTTCCAGCTCCAGGTAGACCTGCGCGGCCTTTTTGTCGTTGGGGCTGTCGGCGGATTTGAGCATGTCCTCGGGACCGATCATGGCGTTTTTGGCCGAGCTGATCTTGCTGCGGATCATGTTGATGGGGAACTGCTTTTGCTCGATGCCGAGCGCCTGCATAATGTCACGCACCATGCGCTTTGAGTCATCGTCATCGTAGATGGTGAACTGACCGGTGTAGCCCAGCAGGTCAGCGTCCTCGCGCAGCATGCGCACGCACATGGCATGGAAGGTGCACACCCACATGCCGCGGGTGCCGCTGGGGATGAGCGCCGCCAGACGCTCGCGCATCTCGGCCGCGGCCTTGTTGGTAAACGTGATGGCCAGGACCTGCCAGGGCTTAACGCCCAGATCGCCAAGCATATGCGCGATGCGGAAGGTCAGGACGCGGGTCTTGCCCGAGCCGGCGCCGGCGAGCACCAGCAGCGGGCCCTCGGTGGACAGGACCGCCTCGCGCTGGGCGGGATTAAGGCTGTCGATGTCGACGAGCGGCTTGGCGGGTTTGGGTGCCGGCGCGGGAGCGTCGTAGATGTCGAGCGGGACGAGCTCGGGCTCCGGCGCAGCAGGGGCGGTGTATGCATCGAGCGGCACGAGTTCCGGCGCGGGCGGCACGGGTACCGCGGCGTTCTTTTCCCAGGGCAAGGGCTGGGTCATGGGCGACTCCTCATCTGACGGACGGCGCGCCTGCGGGCAGCGCCATAGTTTGAGCCGTATCAGTATACCGAGCCGCGCGGACACCGACGCAAATCACACCACGACTCCGTGCGCCACCGTCAGGCCCGCCCCAGCGGGTTTGGTGCAAAGGTGTCAGGTTTGTCTGCACCAAGCTGGTGCAAAGTAACCTGACCCCAATGCACCAATCACGGAGCCACCGATGTCACGGCAACGGTAGCGAGCGGCGGCCAGGGCGAACAAATTGGCATGAAAAGAGGGCGGCATAGACCTTTTGGTCATGCCACCCTCTTTGAATGATAAGTTGTCGCCCTGGCCGCCGCGTTGCGTCGACTAAGCTAGAGACCGAGCATCGGCTCCAGAACGAAGAAGTATGCGAGCACTACGATGCCCAGGATGATGCGGTAAACACCGAAGCACTTAAAGTCGTGACGGCGGACGAAGCCCATGAGCCACTTGATGGCGATGAGCGAAACCACAAAGGCCACAACGCAGCCCACGCCCAGGATAGCGACCTCGTTGACGCCGAACGTGCCGCCCTTGATGAAGTACTTGACCAGCTTGAGCGCACTCGCGCCAAACATGACAGGGATGGCCAGGAAGAACGTAAACTTGGACGCCACCGAACGTGTGCAGCCCAAAAGCAGGCCGCCGATGATGGTAGAACCGGAGCGAGACGTACCGGGCACCAGCGAAAGCACCTGGAAGCAGCCGATACCCAGCGCAGTCTTCCAGCTCAAGTCCTCGAGCGTGGCGATGGAGCCAAAGTCCAGGCTATCGTTATCGTCCTTATCCTCAGCGGTAGCCGCGGCGGGTGCCGCAAAGTGCGCACCGGCGGGACGTCCGCCCGCCACCACAGCACGAGAACCAAGCGAACCGGCAAGAGCGGCCTGGTCGCGCTTGCTCGCGCGCCAGTTCTCGATCACGATAAACAGCACGCCGTACACAATGAGCGCCAGCGCCACGACGGGAGCATTGTAGAAATGCTCCTCCATCCAGTCGTTGAGCGGCAGGCCGATCGCCGCCGCAGGAATGCAACCGAGCACAATCTTGCCCCACAGCACCCAGGTGTCGCGACGGCCCTCCTTGCCCTTGCTGGGCGAGAACGGATTGAGCTCATGGAAGAACAGCACACAGACGGCCAGAATGGCGCCGAGCTGAATCACGACCAGGAACATATTCCAGAACGTCTCGCTCACGTTCATCTTGACGAACTCGTCCACCAAGATCATGTGACCGGTCGACGAAACAGGCAGCCATTCGGTGATGCCCTCGACCAGGCCCATGAAGGCAGATTTTAGAAGCTCGATGATATCCAAAGGGACCCCCTCGTTAGACACCCGCCGATATTGTTCTGCGGACGGTGCGGGCGATGTCCCATTATCAACCGTTCGTGCGCGTCTGCGCCTACCCTTACCAAAAAACTCGTCCGTTCACAGAATTGCGAGCGGTCAAACCGAAATCCTTGGGTATAACTGCAACAAGATAAAGTGTCCGGCGGCCAACGCGCCCGCGCCCGCCCGACGCACGAGCCCCGCGCCCGTGCGATAGACCAAGGAGGAAACCATGAACGAGGGCTACACCAAGGTATTTGTTTCACTCGACGGTACTGAGCAGCAGGATTTTGTGCTCGCACGCGCCATCAAGGTCGCCGCGAACAACGGCGCCAAGCTAATCATCGGCCACGTTATCGATTCCACGGCGCTCGAGAGCGCCGGTTCCTATCCGGTCGATCTGGTCAACGGCCTAGAGGAGGCATTTAAGAACTCCATCGCCAAGCAGCTCGAAGAGGCCAAGGCCAATCCCGATATTCCCGAGGTCGAGGTCATGATTCGCGCCGGCCGTATTCGCGAGACGCTCAAGGACGAGATGCTCGACGTGGTCAAGCCCGACCTGGTGCTCTGTGGCGCACGCGGCCTGTCCTCGATCAAGTATGCGCTCCTGGGTTCAATTTCGACGTTCCTGTTGCGCAACACCGACTGCGACATCTTGGTCGTGAAGTAGCAAACGTACGCCTAACGCATCGCGGAGCGCAAGCCCACGTGCCCAAGTCTTCCAAGAGCGGGACCACCATTACGGTGGCCCCGCTTTGCTTTAGGCTGAGAATTGCTCCAGAACCCTCATTCTCTCAACGGAATCCGTCTGAATTTTCAGAGCGACCCGACCCAAATCTCCGGTTGCAGAGGCAAGTTCTGCAAGCTGGGCAGACACCTCTTCAGCCACTTCCGCCGCGATGTTCTTGATCATCTTGAGTGGCAGATGCAAATCTTGAGACATGAATTCGAAATCTTCAGGAGTCACCCCATCGATCACCCGGTGATCCCCAATATCAATCCCAAGATTATGGTCGTATCCCATTATCGTCGTGCAAACAATATCGTATGCAGGGGCCAACCTCTTTTCCCGCCAACTCGGACTATAAAGAAACGAATGGTTCTTGAGATGCGAGTCGCAATTCCCCAACGCATAATCGACCATTACCTGACGAGCGAACATTTGAGTATCAGCAATTACGTTAGACGATTGCTCTCTTATCAATCGGCCGCAAAGAGCCATATAGCAGCTATCGGGACGCGTCTCGTATTTCATATACGAAGGCCAGCCAACCGCTTGGCAAAAATCCTCCTGATGCAGCCTCAGAGGCACATCGAATCCGCTCATCGACGGCGGCTCATTGCTCCAGATTCTGTCATAACGCTCGGAAAAGAACGCACCAGGAATCGTATCCGAAGCTTCTGAACGGGCAATTTCAAGCCCAGCAGCAGACGCTGCCGTCATGCAAATTAATTCGTTGAACGGCAAATCCGGATGTTTAGTTGAAGCAATCTTGACTATGTGAGTCGAGGGGGCAGAGCCGAGCGGCAGCATCCAATCCCCCGACCCGGCCTTTTTTGCATCTTTACCGCGCGGTAAAAACCAACCGGTTTTAGACTGAGCGCCCGCCAACGACAGCCTCGAATCCTGCATATCATTTGCAATCTCAAACACTTCCGCCTTAGAAAGTGCCTCAAAATCCTCGTCTTGCAGAGGACGATAGCCCGGATCGTAGCTCGATTTCTCATCGCCGAGAAACCTCAAGGCACCAACGCACTCATCGCCCAAACGCTCGAGCATCGATAAATAGTCTGACTGGGGGATTTGAAAACGCATCGACAGCTCATGCCGAACCGGGCCCTCGGGAAGCATGCCCGAAAAGAAGGCCGAAAACTCATTGCTGGCATATGGCTCATGTCGCAAGGGAAGAGAAGCTGAGAGTGCGGCAGCATCGTCGCGTTCAAGATATCCCTCATCATATGCAAACGTCTCGTTTACGGGCTCGGCCCTCTCAAATTCTCCGACCAGCTCAAACGTTCCCCGATACTCACGATAAACCTTTAATGCCATGAGCCGTCGCCCCTCTCCCTCAGGATCAAATCGACCCCCAAGCTGTTAGCGATTTGAAGGGTTTGGCGAAGATTGGCACCCGCCTTTCCACGCTCAAGCTCGCTCACAAAGCGCAAACTGCACTGGTTGAAATCAGCCACATCGCGTTGGGTATAACCGAGCTTCTTCCGGCGCTCACGCAAATATGCACCGAGTTCAGCTGGGTCAAAAATCGTTCGCTCATTCCAGTCTTGCATGCTAATCCCCTATGATTATCCCAAACGGGATAATCATAGCACATCATGATGGAATTATCCCGTTTGGGATAATTGTCTTAACGTGAATGACGCTCCGGGACGTTACACCGCGACGACTACTCAAAGTATTGGAACTTGTTGGTTGAGAAGGCAAACGTGACGACAAAGCCTTCACCGGGCTCGGATGCTGCGGTGACGTCGATGCCCATCTTGGAGCACAGACGCGCCACCAGGTAGAGGCCGATGCCCGTTGCGCGCTTGGTGGTGCGGCCGTTGTCGCCGGTAAAGCCCTTCTCGAACACGCGCGGCAGGTCGGCCGCGCTCACGCCGCAGCCGTTGTCCGCGACGGTAAGCTCGATGCGCTCGCTCGCCAGGCCCTCGTCCAGCAAGGCACCCGAAAACACGATCTTTGCGCCGTCCTCACGCGCATATTTAATGCTGTTCTGAATGAGCTGGCTCAGAATAAACTCGAGCCACTTCTCGTCGGTAAAGACCTCGAAGTCGAGGTTCTCGCACACCGGAGCCACGTGCGCCGCGATGAGCTCGCGGGCGTTGGCTTTAATCGCACCCGTCACCAAGGTCTTAAGGTCCCAGCGACGAATCAGGTAATCGCGCTCCACAACCTCCGAGCGCGCATAGTAGAGCGCCTGGTCGATATAGCGCTCCACGCGGGCAAGCTCGCGACCGAGGTCATCTACGCGCGACAGATCATCTTCGCTGCCGTCCAGGTTTTCCAAAATCAGATGGGCTGCCGCCAGAGGCAGCTTGGCCTCGTGGACCCAGCTCTCGATATAGTCGCGATAGTCATCGGTCTGACGTCTGCCTTCGGCAACCTCGTCGCAAGCGGCTTTGCCCACCCGGCGCAAGACCTCGTATTCGAGCTCGCCCTCGGCATAGGTCGGGCATTGCACCATCTCCTGCACCCATGCGGGACTCTCGAGCTCCTCTGCCGCGCGCTCCAACTGACGCAGAAAACGGCGACGGCGAACGTACTCGATCACGATGCCGAGCATACCGAAGATAAAGGACACGCCGACCGCCACGACCACGATAGAAACGGGTGCGCCGGCGACCGTCAGCACAAAGCAGCTCAGCAGCACGCCGCACGTCCACACGGCGACGGGAAGCAGCGCATCTTTGAAGAATTTGGCAAACGACATAGCCGGCCCCTAAACCGAATAGCCCTGGCCGCGGTGCGTCGTCAAATACCCCTTGATGCCGATTTTTTCGAGCGTGGTGCGCAGGCGGTTGATGTTGACGGTGAGCGTGTTGTCGTCCACGAAGGCGTCGGAGTCCCACAGGTCCTGCATGATGGCCGAGCGCGAAACAATCTTGCCCGCGCGGCTCAGAAGCAGCGAGAGGATACGCAGTTCGTTTTTGGTGAGCTCGGTGCTGGTACCGGTTTGCGTATTGGTGACCATGGAGCGTGCGAGGTCGAGCTCCAGTCCCTCGTGGACGAGCGTGCTACGCTCGCCCGCCGCCGCGGTGCGGCGCAGCAAGGCATTGATGCGCGCCACGAGCACGCGGGCGCTGTAAGGCTTGGGAACAAAGTCGTCCGCGCCAAGCGTCATGGCCATGACCTCGTCAATCTCGGTCGTGCGCGAGGTGAGGACGATGATGGGGACCTCGGATTCGCGGCGAACCTCATGGCAGATATGCTGGCCGTCCTTGACGGGAAGCGTCAGGTCGAGCAGCACCAGGTCGGGCGCGGCGGCGAGAATATCGCGCGAAACATGCTCGAACGATTCGCAGGCCTCGACCTCAAAACCGGCACGGGCAAGGATGTCGGCAAGCTCGCGACGAATGGGCTCGTCGTCCTCAACGATATAGATCAGCGCCATGGATTCCGCTCCCCTCTTGGTTGTCTTGCCCCATTATGACCGCGGAGCCGCAGGTGCGCGCCTCGCGCGGCACCAAGGTGACAGAACTGTTCGCAAGCGGGGGCGTTTTGTCCGCCTCACGCTCGCGACGGAAACGGAGACCAAAATGAGTTTTTAATCCCCGTCCCAGAAAAATCATTTAGCGGCGGGCGCGGAGCTTTTCGTAGCCGTCGGCAAAGAAGGCGACCGTCGCGGCGTCGGCCTCGGCGGCGTCCGTCTCAGTTGCGGGGACCACGCCGTGCTCGTCGCTCACCAGGAACAACGCGCCCTTAAGCTGCGCGGGAATGTCTACACGCGTGACCGGGATGCCCTTGGTCTGGGCCAGCTGCTCAATGAGCGTCGCCGTGCCGCACAGGCACTCGTCCGCCGGCGCCACAAAGGCAAGCTCGCCGTTATCGACGGCGGCGAGCAGCTCGGGCGCCACGCCGGTCTCGTCGGCCTCGGAGCGGGCCTCGGCGGAGCGGGCACGCAGCGCCTTGGCCGACGTATCGGTTAGCGGCTCGTACTCCCCCACCGTCATGGCGGCGTTGCCGTTGACGTCGATCACCAGCATGAGCACGCCGTCGCGTGCGGTGTAATCGCCCTCGGCAAGCGACCACTCAACGTGCTGCTTGGCCCAGCTGAGCATGTTATGGGTAAGCGGCTCGCCCTGCACCAAGCGCTCGGACAGTGCGCGAATGTGGCGGTTGAGCATGGGCACCTTTTTATTGGACATGCGCCAACGGCAGACAAGCGCGGGCTTGTCGAGCGTAAACTTCTCGACCGCCTCCTGATTGGCGCAAAAGTCCTCGTACGCACGCTGATCCTCGGCATTGCCAAACAGCTCGGCTTCATCAATCTGGGGCATGGTTGTACCTTTCGTGTTAGTCATTCCGTCCTCTTATACCAAAAAGACGGCCCTCCAAACGGAGCAGCCGTCTTTTGCGGAGATTATTTTGTCCCAAAGCGGAACTTAGTGGCGGAAGTGGCGAGCGCCCGTAAACACCATAGCAATATTGTGCTCATTGCAGGCCTGGATGCTCTCGTCGTCGCGCTTGGAGCCACCGGGCTGAATGATGCAGGTCACGCCGTGCGCAGCAAGCACATCGACGTTGTCGCGGAACGGGAAGAACGCGTCGCTTGCGCAGGCAAAGCCACCCTTCTCCACGCCCTCACGCTCGCAAAAGTCCTCGGCGCGTTCGCAGGCAAGCAGTGCGGAGTCAACGCGGTTAGGCTGACCAGGGCCCATGCCAATGCCGGCCTTGCCCTTGGAAACCAAGATGGCGTTGGACTTAACGCCCTTGCAGACCTTCCAGGCAAACTCGAGCTCGGCCATCTCGGCGTCGGTGGGCTTGCGGTCGGTGGGGAACGTAAAGGTCGCGGGATCCTCGATCACGTGGTCGACTTCCTGCACCAGCATGCCGCCGTCGATGGAGCGCAGCTCCACCCGGGCGCCGTGGTCCACGCCGCCGGTCGCCAACACGCGCAGGTTGGGGCGCTTGGCCATGCGCTCGAGCGCCTCGGCAGTGTAGCTCGGGGCGATGACGACCTCGACGAACTGCTTGTTCTGATCGGCAAAGTGCTCGACCAGCTCATAGGGAACCTCGCGGTTGCAGGCGATGATGCCGCCAAAGGCGCTCTTGGGATCGCAGGCGAATGCGCGGTCGTAGGCAGCCGTGATGTCCTCGGCAACGGCAGAACCGCAAGGGTTCTGGTGCTTGAGGATCACGCAGGCCGGCTCGTCGAACTCGCGGACCAGGTTCCAAGCGGCATCGGCATCCAGATAGTTGTTGTAGCTGAGCGGCTTGCCCTGGATCTGCTCGGAGCCCACGAGCGGGAACTGCGAGCTCGCGGTGTTCTCGCAGCCCTCGGCAAAGCGGTAGACCGTAGCCTTCTGCTGAGGGTTCTCGCCATAGCGCAGGTCGTCGACCTTCTCCAGCGAGATCTCGAGCTTGGCAGAGGTGTCCGCCACGTCGCTTGCCTGGGCGGCAAGCCAACGGGAGATGGCCGTGTCGTAGGCGGCGGTGGTCTGGTAGACCTTCACCTGCAGGCGACGACGGGTGGAAAGCGTGGTGCAGCCACCGGTCTCGTGCATCTCGGCCAGGACGGCATCATAGTCGGCCGGGTCGGAAATGACGGTAACGCTCGTGGCGTTCTTGGCAGCAGAGCGCAGCATGGAGGGACCACCGATGTCGATGTGCTCGATGGCGTCCGCGAAGGTGACCTCGGGGTTGGCGACGGTCTTCTCGAACTCGTACAGGTTGACGACGACCAGGTCGATCAGCTTAATGCCGTGCTGAGCGGCCTCCTGCATGTGCTGCTCGGAATCGCGGCGGGCCAGCAGCGCGCCGTGAACCTTGGGGTGCAGGGTCTTAACGCGGCCGTCCATCATCTCGGGGTAGCCCGTGAACTCCTCGATGGGGGTTACGGGAACGCCCGCGTCCTCGATGGCACGAGCCGTGCCGCCCGTAGAGATGATCTCGACGCCAAAGTCGTCAACCAGCGTCCGTGCGAAATCGACGACGCCCGTCTTATCGGTAACCGAGATCAACGCGCGTGCGATCTTCACATCAGATCCCATGCAGTCCTCCTGTCTGGTACGCCGCCGTGCTCTGTGAGTCGGTGATACGTCGATCTGCAGCGCTCGCGCAGCGGCATTGAAAATACTGATTCAATGTAGCGCATCGAGCGCATCGATGCACCCCGCAACGGGCGCATGTGCAGAAAAAGTTTGCGAGCGGAGGGGATGGGCACGGCACTGGGCACGGTGAGTTCATGGAACACAGGGGCACCATAATTTGATGCCAATGGCGTGGTAGAACTGTGCTCGATATGCATCCGCAAAAGAAAGAGGCACCATGGTCTCGCGGGTTCTCTACCGACCGTTTGATACCGAAGACTTCGACGCCATCGCGCTGATTCTGCAGCAGCTTTGGCATAACAATTCGGATAACGATGAGTACAACCGCCTTGAGGCCGCGTGCGACCTCGCCTACTGCCTTTCGTCGTCGACGTTTTCACAGGTTGCGGTGATTGACGGCGAGGCGCGCGGTATTGCACTTGCACGCGCAGGACAGAACTCCGGCGTCACTATCAACGAGCATTGGATGGATACCGAACGCGCACTGCTATCGCAGATGCGTGAGCTGGAGCCCGATGCCTGCGCCGAGTATCTCTCGTTTGTGCGCGCAACCATCCGAACCAACAACCGCCTGCTCGAGAGCAGCCCGTTGCCGCACGACAACGAGGTCACGCTGCTGGCCGTGGATCGCGACGTCCATGGCCTGGGCGTTGGCACGGTTCTGCTCGATGCCGCGGTCTCGCACCTGTCCTCGCTTGGAGCGACGAGGGCGCACCTGTACACCGACTCCAACTGCTCGTGGAAGTTCTACGAGCTGCACGGCTTTAAGCGCACGGCCACGCACCGCGCCAACCGCGAAGAGCGCCGTCACGACATGCCGCGCGAAAGCTTCCTCTACGAACTCGACCTAACAGCCTAAACCTGGCAGCCATACCTAGTCATTTAGGAACGTTCCCAGTGACTAGTCGTTGGGGACAGTCTTCGTAGGTAGCGCATAAAAATGGGATGGATCCGTCGGCAGTCGCCGGAGAAGATCCATCCCAAAAATCAGAACTCGCTAGAACGTTCCGCCGCCGCCTCCGCCGACGCCGCCTCCGCCGCCGCCCGAGAAGCCGCCAGCACCGCCGCCGTTCGAGCTATCGGAACTCGACGCCAGCTCACGGATGCTCTCGTGATACACGTCATCGAACGAATCGAGCGGAGACTCGATACCGTAATGATGGTAGTACCACCAGTAGCAGGGATAATTGTCATAGAAGCCGTCGGCCTCGCGCACCTCGGGCGGCACGGCCTCGGCAAGCTGACGCAGCACTTCCTTGGAAACACCCAGCGCCACGCCCATCACCAGCAGCTTGTTCCACAGCACCAGATCGCCGGGGACGGCTTCCTTTAGACGAGTGAAGTCCTCGAGCCAATGCTTAAGTGCCTTGCAGCGAGCCGCCACCTCGGCGCCCTCCGGCGTAAAGCGGCGGAACGTAAGGCCCACGCCGATACCCACCAGCACAATCGGCACCGAGATAACCGCGGCGGTAATGTTCGCCTGCGCGCCATCGGTAAAGAAGATGGATCCCACGGGAACAAAGGCGATCAGGATACCAAGAACCAGGCAAAACACCATTGCAACAATGCCGTCCGAGGCAACGTACTCGCTATCGGCCAGCTTGCCCTTAACGGTGTTCTGATAGTCCTCGAGCTTGTCGCCCACGGGCGTAGCGTGCTGCTTGACGTAGTGCTGCAGCTCGTCAAACGTGCGCGAGCGATCGCCGTTCTCGTCAGGCTTAGCACCGGCAAAGAAGACCTTGAGCACCATGTGGTCAATGCCCTTGGCCGACTTCCAGCCCGCATCACTCACCGTCACGCGATACGTCTGCTCTTCTTTTTCACGCCCCAACAGACCCTTCTTGGCCTTGGTCACGGTCGCCTGCTCCAGCTTGATCACACGGTCGTCAGTGAGCTTCATGAGCGTGGCGATATATGCCTGATCGGGCACCTCGTTCCAGCTCATGAGGGCCGAAAGCACGGCGGGATGGTTGGCCGAGGGCACATCGCGGAAATATTCGTCCTGGAAAAGCGGCTTGGGCTTGCGCTTGCGCAGCTTGAGCATAACGATTGTGCCGGTAAAGGCCACCGCCGCAACAACACTTAGCACGGCAAGTGCATTGGCAATCATGCGAGCGTGAGCGCGGCGGGCGTTAGCTTCGTCGGCCCATTCCTTCTCTTCGCTCAGGATCGTTGACATGCGCTCTTCGCCCGAGGCGGCAAGCTGCGGCACCCAGTCGCTGGAGAAGGCGATGCGTGCCTCGGCGAATTCGCCCTGATGCACGCAGGGAATGGTATAGGTGACCATGGGCTCGTCCTCATCGAGCGACACGTCGCCCGCCAGCGGACCGTGGCCCCATGCGCGGAAGTTATCGCCTTTGACGGCCGCCGTCCCGGCAGCGGCATTTGCGAAGCGCACTTCCATCTCGACATCGTCGGAATCCGCAGACCAGCCGTCGCCCACGAACTTCCAGTAGAGCTCGGCGGTATCGGCCCAGTTCATAACCGCACCGGTCATGGTGTAGCTCACGTAATAGATCGCGCTGTCGCCGCTCTCGTGGGGGCTGAACACCTTAATCCTTACGCCGTCACCGGCCTGCTCGACCGTGTAGACGCCAGAATCGCCCTTGTTCGCGCTATCGACTTTGTTAAACGCGGTGTCCTCTTCCTCGACACTCAGCACGTCAACGTCCGCCGTGCCGCCCTGCTGGTTGGTGCCCGTATTGATCTCCCAAAACACGCCGTTGATGTCGTCGTCGAAATCAAACTGGCGTCCCTCGACAACGGTCAGCGATCCATCGGCCTCGACCGTGGCACTGATGTAGGTTTGGGTCATGGAGTAACCGTCGGCGTGCGCGGCGGCAGGCAGCAGCAACAACGCAAGCGCAACGAGCGCGCAGACGGAAGCGAATCGCGCAAACAGGCGGCGCTGCCGACAGGTTTTGGCAACGGGGGCGTTCATAGGCACATCCTTTGTCTGTGATACCAGCAACGCCATTGTCCCACGTTTACGGGCGCACATGACGAACATCTAGGCCAGCGGAGTATCAAACGGGACGAAAGTCACGCCCGCGGCCGGCACCTGGGGACGTTCCTTATCTGCCGGCAATCTGGGACACTCCTTGGCATAGCCCGCTCCGGCAATAGATACCACTTCATAGCTCCGTCACAGGTGTAGCGGCTTTGTGTTGCCGCATGCGCACTGATTGAGTCCGCGAGCAAGGGGCATAAAGCAGTTGAGCGAAAACGGTTTGCCCCTTTGCCGTTCGCTTGAGGAACATGTCCCCCTTTTCCGCGGAAACCCCGGCAGTTGCGAAGAGCTGCCGGGGTTTCTGTCGTTTGAGGGGTTGAAGGGGCTAGCTTGCGAGCGGTAATCGAGATGTTGAGCCGGTGCCCGCCGCGCACAACACGCGGCCTCGACAACTTGCGGACCACAGTGACGCCTCCCCATCGCGCCCCGCGCTATACTCGTCCACATGGATATCAAAGCACGCAACATAGCAACGCCCGCCGCGGACGCGCCAACGACGCTGCCCGCCTCCGCTCCTGCGCCTGTTGTGGGCCGCTTTGCCCCGTCGCCCTCGGGCCGTATGCACCTGGGCAACGTGTTCAGTTGCCTGTGCGCGTGGCTTTCGGCCCGCAGCCAGGGCGGCAGCATCGTGTTGCGCATCGAGGACCTGGACGATCGCTGTAAGCGCCCGGAACTTGCCGCCCAGCTCATCGACGACCTAGCCTGGCTAGGGCTTGAGTGGGACGAAGGCCCCTACTACCAGCACGATCGCCTTGATCTGTACGAGAACGCCCTGCACCAGCTGCAGGGTGCCGGCCTCACCTACCCCTGTTTTTGCACGCGCGCCGAACTCCACGCCGCAAGCGCGCCGCACGCCAGCGACGGCACGCCCATCTACCGTGGCGCCTGCCGAGGGCTTTCGGCCGAAGATGTCGCCCGCCGCAGTGCCCTGCGCGCCCCGGCCACACGCCTTCGCGTGCCCACCGTCGACGACCTCGCAGACGATGTGGTCGAATTTGTGGACCGCACGTATGGTGCCCAATGCGAGGCGCTCGCCACCGAATGCGGCGACTTTTTAGTGCGCCGCAGCGACGGCGTGTTTGCCTATCAGCTGGCCGTGGTGGTTGATGACGCCGACATGGGTATTACCGAGATCGTACGCGGATGTGACCTGCTTGGCTCCACGCCACGCCAAATCTATCTGCAGCATTTGCTGGGACTGCCTACACCGCACTACGCGCACATTCCGCTGCTCATGTCGCCGGACGGCCGCCGCCTTTCCAAGCGCGACCGCGATCTGGACCTGGGCGAGCTCCGCACCCGCTTTGGCACACCCGAGGCACTGTTGGGATGGCTCGCCGGGCAAACAGGCATCGCGCCGGACACCACGCCGCGTACCGCCGAGCAGCTGGTCGAGCACTTTAGCTGGGACGTCATCCGCGCGCATCGGGAGAACATCACTGTAACGGTCGAGTAGCCAGCCACCCCGCCTCTACGCAACATCCCAGGGCTGGAGTTCGTCGCCCAAGCGAACGATGCAGTCGTAGAGCACGGTGTGACGCTCGGCCGGGTTGGTATCCCGATGAAAATGCCCGTAGTACCAGCGCTTGTAGTCCAAGCGGTCTTCCAGCTCATCGAAAAATGCCGTAAGCCGATCAACGGAGGGGCAATTCCAGCCGGACGCTGGATAAAGCGTGGACGAAAGCATGCGCGTAGAGCAGGTGTGAGTGATCACGTAGTCGACCGTCCAGCCCACGCTGTCGAGCTTTGCCCGCGCCTCCTCAAAGTTGCGCTCGTCCGGCAGCTCCTGCGGCCACCAGCTGGAATACGGAATGCGGTATTCCTTGTCCACGCTCGTGGCGCCGCCCATGGTAAAGACCGTTGAGCCGTCGAGCTCAAAAACCTCGCCGCGCGTCAGGCGCCGTATGGGCGAGGTATCCGACAGGCGCTGCGTCAGCCCACCGTGCCACAACTCCATGGGGCGTTCCGCCCAGTGATCGAAACGCTCGTGGTTGCCGTCGACAAACAGCACGGTGTAGGGGCGCGACTCCAGCCAAGCAATGTCGGCACATTCCTCGGTAGAAAAGTCCCAGGGAAAGCCAAAGTCGCCCGCGATGATGAGATAGTCGTCGCTCGCCAGGCTATCCCCAAGCTCCCAATCGCGGAGCTTTTGCATGTCAGCGCCGCCATGAATATCGCCTGTTACATAGACCGTCATCGGATTACCACTTCCCTGTAAGTCGCTAGCCCACATTCTGCACGATCACTAAGCCAACCGTTCCAGCCCTTAGGGCTTACCCTTCGTTCTTCCATCCAAACGGGTCAAGCACCCAAAAAACCAGATCGAGCACGCCGCCGGTCATCATGGCGCCGGCAAGGGCCATGCAAACGTGCAGAGAACTGGCACTTCGGAGCACGTCGAATGGCCCCAGAACAGCCAGCAGCGCAACCGCTGCGCCGACAAGGCACAGCGCGAGGCACGGCCCTGCGTCCCTGACGCACTTCTTTGCGAGATGCTTGGTGTTGTCACTCATCAATATCGAACTCCTTAGAGGGTCGTCGTTCAGATGCATGCCGCCGCGGCAGAGCAGGGCGGCAGGGAAAGTGTCACATGTCGTGCGGACATCAATGGAGAAACCGCCTGCTCGACCAACCCTTGACGCCGTTTTGCACCGGCGCCCCATCCCCGTTATCGAGGTCTAATACTTTTCCGCGAAGTGAACGTCTGTTTTTGGACCCCTGAAGCATCAGCATTTTTCAGCGGCATAAACGCAGGATTCTGGCATCAAAACCGCAGGAAACGGCACACTCAAAGTGTCGATGTTTCGGGGGTCCGATTTCACTCGTTCACTTCACGGAAAAGTATTAAACCTCGCTGTCGGCCGCCCCAAAGACCTGTCCTCCCCTTCCCCACGCCACGCAAAACCGGCCTTCCCCTTGCCTGCGCGCCCCGCGTCACGCGCTTCGCCACCCAAAAACTCATCCACCATTAATCTTGGCTCAAGAATCACTTAATCTATAACCTGCACTATAGAGTTCGACCAAGGGCGGGGCGGCGCCGCGCAACGCAGGCCGCCGAACGCAACGCTCGCGCCCGGGCAGATCGCCTGGCGTCGCGCCCATCGAACGAAAGGACAGGTCATGGACGACCTCGAAAAAGTTGAAACCATCCGCACCAAGTGCAACGTGAGCTACACCGATGCCAAGGCAGCGCTCGACGCCGCCGACGGCAACGTCCTTGATGCCATCATTTGGCTCGAGTCGCAGGGCAAGACCCAGACCACGTCAGCGCACGCCGCCACCGAATCCACGCCGGTCGACGAGCCCTCGGCCGAAATGGTCGCCGCACAGGCCGCCTACGAGAAGTCGAGCGAAAAGACCGATTTCTCCAAGAAGATGGACAGCGTGTGGGAGTACCTCAAAAAGCTCTTCCGCCTGAGCCTGGACACCAAGTTTATCGCCACGCGCCGCGATGCGATCATCCTCAACATTCCCATCCTGATTCCCATCGTCGCGCTGTTTGCCTGGGGTGCCACGATATGGCTGATGCTGCTTGGCCTGTTCTTTGGCATGCGCTACCGCATCGATAGCGACGGTGACGTACCTGGCAGCATCAACAACCTGATGGAACACGCCGCCGATGCCGCGGACGACATCAAGCAAAATCTGAACGACGACAAGTAATCACAGACGGGGGCACGTATGGCACGAATCCTGATCGTAGAGGACGAGGAGAAAATCGCCCGCTTTGTGACACTCGAGCTGGAGCACGAGGGCTACCAGGTGGAGCACGCCGCCGACGGCCGCACCGCCGTGGACCTGGCGCTGGAGCGCAACTACGATCTGATTCTGCTCGATGTATTGCTGCCGCAGCTCAACGGTATGGAGGTGCTGCGGCGCGTCCGCAAGCACAAAGATGTGCCGGTGATTATGGTCACCGCACGCGATGCCGTGATGGACAAGGTGGCAGGGCTCGATGCCGGCGCCGACGATTACCTGACCAAGCCGTTTGCCATTGAGGAGCTGTTCGCACGGATCCGTGTGGCGCTGAAGCGCTCGGAGGCCGTGCGGGCGGCTTCGGGCGTTGGCGGCGTCGGTGCCGGGACGGGCATGGCGGGCGGCGCGACCGGGAGCGCCGCTGCGATACCCCCGGTCAGCGACTCGACCCAGGCTTCTGCCTCTCCCTCCCCCGCCACGCTCGCCGTGGGCTCGGTCGCGCTCGATCTCGACCGCCGCGAAGTCACGGTCGGCGGCTCGCCCATCGCACTCACGGCCCGCGAGTTCGACGTCCTCGCCCTGCTTATGGCGCATGCCGAGACTGTGCTCACGCGCGAGCGCATCGCGCACGAAGCGCTGGGCTACGAATACGTGGGCGACACCAACAACGTCGACGTGCACATCGCGCACCTGCGTGCCAAAATCGAGGACGCCGGCGGTGCCCGCATCATCCAGACCGTGCGCGGGGTGGGCTATGTCTGCCGTGCGTAACGCCGAGGCCAAGCGCGTCACCTCCATCGCCCGCGCCATCAACTGGAGCTATATGTGGCGCCGCCTGTTGAGCTATGTCTGGCTCGACCTGCTACTGGTGGTGATTGCGGCGGCGATCCTCGTCTATGGCTACAACCAAACGCTGCCCGAAGGCGCGTTTACCGCAGGCTGGATTCCCGGCGCCACCGTTCACGGCATGTCGCTGACGCCCGCGCGCGGCTGGGACCTGGCAACGCTCGCCTATACCGTCGAGCTTGCGCACACCAGCAAGACCTTCCCGCTCGCGCAGGACCTCGTCGCGCTATGGCCTCTCTACCTTGTCGTTGTGGGTTGGCAGGTCATCAGCGTGCTCAACATGCTCGGCGGCGCCCGCCGCGTGCGCCGTACCATGGCACCGCTCAACGACCTGGCCTTACGCGTGGACGAGCTCGGCCGTATGCAGCTCTCCGGCGGCAAGATGGAAACGCTGGAGCAGGCCATCGAGCGCGCAAGCGTCGACTCGCCGAGCGTCACCACCGGCGACGCCGACCTGGCGAGCATCGAGGTCGCGCTCAACCGCCTGCTGCGCCAGATGCAAGAGGCCAAGCTGCAGCAGATGCGCTTTGTCAACGACGCGAGTCACGAACTGCGCACGCCCATCGCGGTGATTCAGGGCTACGTAAACATGCTCGACCGCTGGGGCAAAGACGACCCAGACGTGCTGGCAGAGTCCATCGCCTCGCTCAAGGCCGAAAGCGAGCATATGCAGGAGCTCGTGGAACAACTGCTGTTTTTGGCACGCGGAGATGCCGGCCGCACCGTGCTGCGGCGCGTGAATACCAACCTGGCTGCACTGGTCGGCGAGGTATGCGAAGAATCGCAGATGATTGATGCCGCGCACGCGTATCGACTGGCTTTTGATACTGCGTTTGCCAGTGACCCGCGCTGCGACGCATCCGTCGATGTCGCGCTCGTGAAGCAGACTCTGCGCGTGATCGTGCAAAACGCCGCCAAGTACTCGAGTGCGGGAACGACCGTCACATTTGGCATAACACCCGATGCGGGCATGGGCACGATCGACATAAGTGTTGAGGACGAGGGTATCGGCATGAACCAGGAATCCGCAGCTCACGCGTTCGAGCGGTTCTACCGTGCCGACAACGCGCGCGATGTCGGTGCACAGGGTTCGGGCCTGGGGCTCGCTATCGCCAAGTGGATCGTCGACAGCCACGGCGGCGTCATCGGTGTGACCTCGGTCGAGGGCGTCGGCAGCCGCTTTACGATTCGCCTGCCACGGTAGGGGCGTCTCTCACGAATCGAAGGTGAATGCTTTTCCGCGAAGTGAACGACCTATTTTGGACCCCCGAAGCATCCACACTTTTTGGCGCCAAAACCGCAGGAAAAACCAGACAAAACCACAGGAAACGGTGCCTCCAAAGTGTCGATGCTCCAGGGGTTCGATTTCACTCGTTCACTTCGCGGAAAGCTATTCACCTTCGATTTACGGCAGCCCGTCAGTCACCCTCTCGGCATTAAAAATGGGGCAAGGCCACGCGCCTTACCCCATTTTTTCGTTAGCCATAGCAGCTTGTGCGCTACTCGCGGCACAAATGCACGGCGAAGCCGGCGAACTCGCGCTTAAAGTACACGAGCTTGGTGCCGCCGTCGGGCAGCAGCACGCGCGACTCCTCGTTGACCTCGAGCCCGCGCTCGGCAAACCACTTCTCGGCCGCATCGATGTCGTTGACGGCAAAGCCGATGTGGCCCTTGGTGCCACGACCGTTCTGCTTCATGATCTCGACCAGCGAATCGTTAAAGTACGAAACCGGGGTCTCGATGACGGGCAGGCCCATCATCGTCGAGAACAGCTCCGCGATCTCCAGGGCGTCTGCCGGGTCGGCGGCGTTAATGCCCACATGGGCAACGCGCATGCCAAAGAGCTCGACCGGGTTGGCGTTCTGCTCACTCATACAGGCAGTGCCTACTGAGCCATGACGTCGAGAACGGCCTTCTCGGCAGCGACGCGGTTCATGCCGGTCATGAAGGGCACGCCGCTCACGTACGGGCAGGTGAGGCCTTCGGGGGCAACGGTGGTGGCGATCAGCAGGTCAGCGCCCTCGTCGCAGTAATCCTTGGCCTCGGAGATGGCGCACTGCACGATCTCGTACTTGTCGGCATAACCGTTGGCGTCGAGCAGGGTAGCGACCTTCTGGGCAACGAGCGTGGAAGTAGCAGCGCCAGCACCGCAAGCCAAAACGATCTTCTTCATAGGTAATGTCTCCCTTCATGGTTTACTTTAGGTAAGTGTACCGCAGCGAGCGATGGCACTCGGCCTCGATGAGCTTTTATGCCAGTTTGCTTGCGCGCTGCGTATAATACATCTAGTACGTGTTGTCATACCGCTCGCTTTATGAGCGACTAAGGACCCTAATATGCCCGATTCCCGCACCCTCTGGACCGCCGTCGTTATCATCTGCATCGCCGTGTCGGTGTTCTTTAGCGTCAAAAAACGCACCACGTTTAAACGCCTGCAGCAATTGATGGCCGCCAAGCAGTGGGACGAGTTCGATCGTTTGCTCGACGGCAAACTCACCAGCATGCTGTACCCACGCTACAACCGCGACTACCTGCGCCTGAACTCCTATCTGCTGCGCGAGGACCACGAGCGTGCCAGCGAGATGTTCGATCTGCTGCTGGGGCTCAACCTCCCCAAGATGCAGCGCGTCGACCTGGTGATCAAAGCCTTTAACTACTATGTTGGCCAGGAGGACCGCAAAAAGTCCAAAGAGCTGTTGCACGAGATCAAGGGCTTTGAGGGCGGTCAGGCCGAGGCAGTCGCGCACGAATGCCAACTGATGTACGACACGATGATCCTCAAGCGCCACAACGACATTCCCGAGCTGGAGCGCATGCTCGAGGATGTCGGCGACGACCCGGTCAAGCGCTGCCGACTGGAGTACCTGCTGGCCCTGCAGTATCAAAACAAGGGCGACGAGGCAAAGTTCCAAGAGTTCCTGGAGAAGTCGGGCCAACACTCGATGGCCGTCAACGCGTAACGGACGGCTTGTGCTAGACTTCTAGTCTCACGGGGGCGTGGCGGAATTGGCATACGCAGGAGACTTAAAATCTCTCGCCGCAAGGATTGTGGGTTCGAGTCCCACCGCCCCTACCATGTGATTGCTTGCGAGCCCGTGTTCCCCAGGGATGCGGGCTCGCTTCTTTTAGATGCCGGCGGGACTCGAACCCGCCAGGGGGCGAGCGTTAAGCGGACGCGCAGCGTCCGTAGCGAGCCGGCGAGGGCGCCGACAGGCGGCCGAAGCCGGTGCGTATTTGCGCAGCAAATACGCAGACGTCCCACCGCCCCTACCATGTATTGTTTACGAGCTCGTGTCCCCCAGGGATGCGGGCTCGTTTCTTTTACACGCCGGCGGAGCTCTAAGTTGCGGTGGAATAGATCCTGTTTATACCGTTTACCAGCTTATTTAGGAACTATTTCACCGCAACTTATTTAGAGGGTGCTGAGCTCTGGGGTCCAGGAGATGGTGGGGGTCGCACCGTCGAGAGCCTCGTTGATGGTGGCGGCCATGCCGGCGAGTAGGCTGTTCTCGCTTACAGTGAGCGTCTTGTAGCCGCCGGCTCGCATAAGCTCGCGGATTACCACGGCACCAGCCAAGATCACGCCCGCGCGTTTGGGCTGTACACCCGGTAGAGCGGCGATGCCGTCCGCATCCAACGCAGACATGCGCTCGATAGCGGCCGAAACCTGATCCAGCGAAAGCTCGCGCAGGTGCACAAAGCTCGAATCGTACGGTTCCAGCTCATGAACGAGCGCCACGAGTGTGGTGACGGTGCCACCCACTGCGACCAAGCGTTCGGCGCGCTCAAAATTGCTCGGCAGGCCCTCAAAATAGGCAGCGAACTGCTCGCCCGCCCATACGCCAGCGGCGGCAAGTTCACTGTCCGTTGGCGGCAGCGCCGAGAAAAACCGCTCCGTCACGCGACGGCAACCGATGTCCAGTGAGCGCGTTCCCTCCAGTGCAAAGACCCCGCGCTCAGGCGCATAGACGCCCGTCGCGAGCTCCGTGGAGCCACCGCCCGAATCGGCAACAATGATGCGCTCGCCGGCAAAGTCGTGTGCCACGCCAAAAAACGTCAGGCGCGCCTCGACCTCGCCCGGAATCACCTGCGGTTCGAGCCCCAGATCGCGCAGACCGTCCAGCAGCAGCGCGGCATTGGACGCATCGCGCGCGGCACTCGTGCAGGTGGTGCAGACGCACGCGGCCCCAAAGGTACGGGCTTCGTCCACAAACATGCGGCACGCAGCGAGCACGCGCTCAACGGCCGCCTCGCAAAAGCGCCCCGTCGCGTCCACGCCCTCGCCCAAGTCGGTGATCTCGGTATGCTTGGACGATTCCACGATCGCCCCGGCCTCGACCTGCGCCAACACCAGTCGCGATGACACCGTTCCCAGGTCAATCGCGGCCACCTTATATCGTTTGCAATCTGCCATTGCGGGCTCCCCTCCGGGCGCTATTTGCCGTTGGACACGACCGTCTGGCCCTCGACGCCGTTAAACCCAAACAGCATGTCGAGCGCTTGGATGTACCACGGCGCGTCCTTACCGACTTCTTCGATTTCCTTGGCAACTTCGCTGGCCTTCTTGGCGTTCGACGACTTCTGGCTCGACGAGGCATCCGAATCGCCGTCCAGGCCCTGCACTTCAATCCTCTTCTCGCCGGGCATCACCAAGCCCAGACCATCGGAAGCCGCATCCTTGATACCCTCCTCCGAGAGCAGCTTGTCGACGCTTTTTTGCAGCCCATCATTGTATTGCTGGCGAATCTCGACCTGCTTGGCCAAGATATCGCTCGAACGCTTTGCCACATACAGGTCGCGCACGGGGAAATACAGGCTCACGAGCACCAGGGCAACGACGATGCCGATGAATAGCCCTCGCTGAGGACCGTGGGTAAAGTCGTAGATCGCCTTGACTACCACGTTGTCGTTGGCGTAGTGCATAAAGTCCGAGCCCGAAAAACGGTTCGAGGGCCTGCTCGACCTATCGTGCGTTTGAGCCGACGAGCGCTGAGCATGCGACGAACGTGCCGGGCGCACTGGTCCATCTGTCGAAGTATTCACTTGAGCATTGGGGCGCGAGGTACTTGTCGGGCGCTGCATGGAGCGGTCGGCGCCGGCGTAGGCGGACCCACCGAGCTGCACCGTGCGCGCACGGCGAGGCGACGGCTCACGCGAACCGGCGGAATAGTACCTGTTGTCGTAAATCTGATCCATGTGCGCCTTGTGCGGTTGAGGTTTGTTTGCGCTAAGTATTCTAGTTATAGCACGAGAGCCCGCACCGCCTTCGCCAGCCTTTGCTCGACATAAAAAAGGCGCTGAGCCGTATGGCCCAGCGCCCATAGCGCTTTGCGGCATCCAGCCAAGGCGAGGCGGAACCGAGTCAGCCTCCCCCTCGCCAAATTCGCCCGTTTAGCGAATGTTGTAGAACGCGGCCTTGCCGGCGTAGCGCGCGCTGCCCTCGAGCTCGTCCTCGATGCGGATGAGCTGGTTGTACTTGGCGATACGGTCGCTGCGGCACGGGGCGCCCGACTTGATCTGGCCGGCGTTGACGCCCACGACCAGGTCGGCGATCGTGGAGTCCTCGGTCTCGCCGGAGCGGTGGCTCACGATGCAAGCGTAACCGGCCTCCTTGGCGGTCTCGATGGCCTCGAGCGACTCGGTGAGCGTGCCGATCTGGTTGACCTTAACCAGGATCGCGTTGGCGGCACCCAGCTCGATGCCCTTCTTGAGGCGCTCGGTGTTGGTGACGAACAGGTCGTCGCCCACCAGCTGCACCTTGTTGCCAATGCGACGGGTAAGCTCGACCCAGCCGTCCCAGTCCTCCTCGGCCATGCCGTCCTCGATGGAGATGATGGGATAGGTGTCGACGAGCTTCTCCCAGTAATCAACCATCTGGGCGCTCGTGTACTCCACGCCCTCGCCCTTGAGCTCGTACATACCGGTCTCGGCGTTGTAGAACTCGGTCGAGGCCGGGTCCATGGCGTACATGAAGTCGACGCCGGGCTTAAAGCCGGCCTTCTCCACGGCCTTGGTGATGTACTCGAACGGTTCGGCATTGGTCTTGAGGTTGGGTGCGAAGCCGCCCTCGTCGCCCACGCCGCCGCCCAGGCCGGCCTCGTGCAGCACGCCCTTGAGGGTGTGGTAGACCTCGGCGCACCAACGCAGGCCCTCGGCAAAGCTCGGAGCGCCCACCGGCATGATCATGAACTCCTGGAAGTCGACGTTATTGTCGGCATGCACGCCGCCGTTGAGGATGTTCATCATGGGCGTGGGCAGCAGGTGGGCGTTGACGCCGCCCAGGTACTGGTACAGCGACAGGCCCGACGACTCGGCAGCGGCGCGGGCAACGGCCAGCGACACGCCCAGAATGGCGTTGGCACCGAGCTTGGTCTTGTTGGGGGTACCGTCCGCGGCAATCAGCGCGGCATCGACGGCGCGCTGGTCGAAGGCGTCGAGACCCACGACGGCGTTAGCGCACTCGTTGTTGACGTGCTCGACGGCCTGCGAAACGCCCTTGCCCAGGTAGCGACCCTTGTCGCCGTCGCGCAGCTCGCAGGCCTCAAAGGCGCCGGTCGAAGCACCCGAAGGCACCATTGCGCGGCCAAAGCTGCCGTCCTCGAGCACGACCTCGACCTCGACGGTGGGATTGCCGCGGCTGTCGAGCACCTCGCGACCGTAGACGTCCAAAATATCGCTCATGTTGTCTCCCTCTCACTTGGAAACGTAGTGGATGCAAGCGACCGGCTGACCGTGCACCGTCGGTGCGTCTCCGTAAGTTAGCCATGTCGCACTTTTTGCATTATGCCCTAAGTTAGCCGAGGGATACACTTGATTTTCGAAAAATTTAGCGGGAACGATGAGGCGTGTCGGCCCGTCGTTCCCGCAGTCTTACTCCTCCGCCTTTGCGGCATCCCACAGGTCGTTGAGGCCGTGGGTCGAAAGCTCGGCAAGATCCACGTGGGCATCGGCCGCCATCTGCTCCATCGCGGCCCAGCGGCGGCGGAACTTGGCCGTGCTGGCGCGCAGGGCGCTCTCGGCATCGATGCCCTCTTTGCGCGCGACGTTCACCAGGGCAAAGAGCAGGTCGCCAAACTCCATCTCGCGCTCGGGCGTTCCCGGAGCCTCGGCCTCAAACTCGGCACGCTCCTCGGCAACCTCGTCCCACACATCCCTGGCGGTCTCCCACTCAAAGCCAACGGCCGCCGCCTTGCGCGATACCTTTTGTGCCTGCATCAGTGCCGGCAGATGTGTGGGCACCCCGTCGAGCAAGCCCTCGGGCGCGGCCTCGCCCGCTGCCATGGCCTTGTCCTTGGCCGCCTTCTCGGCAAGCTTAACCTCGTCCCAAATCTTGAGTACCTCGTCGGAACTCTGGGCATCCGCATCGCCAAACACGTGCGGGTGGCGGCGGATGAGCTTGGCATCGATATCGCGCGCCACGTCTGCCAGCGTAAACTCGCCCGCGTCCGCCGCGATCTGCGCATGCAGAACCACTTGCATGAGCACATCGCCCAGCTCCTCGCGCAGATGCGTCGCGTCATCGGCCTCGATGCAGTCGAGCGCCTCGTAGGCCTCCTCGATCATGTTCTTGCCAATGCTGCGATGCGTCTGCTCGCGATCCCACGGGCAGCCGTCGGGCTGGCGCAGACGCCAAATGGTCTGCACCAAATGCTGAAGTTCGGCCGACGCGTCTACCAGCGTCGACAGATCGCGCGAACCCTCGGCATGTTGCTGAGCCAGCTGCTCGGTCATGGTTACTCCTCCTCCATGATCACGTGGCTAAACGCACCGTTCTCGTAGATGCCGTAGCTGTGCGTACCGTCCTTGGGGATGCTCACGCTGCCGGGGTTGAAAAGCCACAGGCCCGGGTGCGCGGCGCTCTCCTCGTTGATCTTGATGTGCGTGTGACCGTAGACGAGCGCGGAGCCCTCGGGCAGCGCGGGCGCGTGGTCGACGCTGTTGTGCATGCCGGCGCCAAAGACATGGCCGTGCGTCAGGAACAGCTCGCGGCCGGTCTCGTCGAACAGCGTGGCGTAGTCGGCCATGACGGGGAAGTCGAGCACCATCTGGTCGACCTCGGCATCGCAGTTGCCGCGTACCGCGATGATGCGGTCGGCCAGGGCGTTGAGCAGCGGAATCACACGCTTGGGGGCGTAGTCGCGCGGCAGGTCGTTGCGCGGGCCGTGGTAGAGCAGATCGCCCAGCAGGACGATGCGGTCGGGGTTCTCGCGCTCGATGGCGGCGCACAGGCGCTCGGTCCAGTATGCCGAGCCGTGGATGTCGGAAGCGATGAAGTATTTCATGGGGAGACCCTTTCGAATGGGGTTGATATGGCTGGGTGCAGGATGTCGCCACCGGCCGCGTTACTCAAATCGCAGTGCCGCGGCTTGTGCTGCCTGCATAACGCGCTGGAGCGGCACATTGTGCTCGCGGGCGAGACGGGCGCAGTCCTCGTACTCGGGCGCTGCACGCTCGCTGCCGTCGGGCAGGGTGGCCACCTTGACGAACACCTCGCCCCATGGCGTCGTTACGCGCTCAAAGCGGCGTGGTAGGCAAACGCGCTCCATAACCTGGCGACGAATGCCGTTGGTCGTGGTTTCCAAGAAGATGATCGTCTGCAGGCGCTCGATATCCCCGTAGGTGCAGATTACCTGCAGCTGCCAGCCGGGGCGGCCTTTCTTGCAATAAACGGGCAGCCAGTGCACCTCGCGCGCACCGGCCTCGCGCAGGCGGTCGGCGGCGTAGGCGAGTACCTCGGGCGACGCATCGTCGATGTCGCATTCCAGCTTGACGATGGTCTCGGGCGCATCGGTCTCGCGAGACAGCGGAGATGTACTTCCACGTTGCATACGGTCCGGATCCTTTCCGCACGGGCTCGTTTTGTTCATCCAAACGCTAGCACATCGCGGGCGGCGCAGGGGCGGCGTCATGGGATAGGTGCGACTTTTGCTGGGCGCAAGTGCTGGCGCGCTCCAACGCCGGCCCGCTCCACTCAAACGTGTACGTCAGCCTCCAAACATGTCATTTTTTGCAGCTTTTGGAGGCTAATGTACATGTTTTGAAAGCGCAAGCGAGGCCGCACCACGCGCCGCGCACCCTTTCCAATCGATTTCGACCCCCGGCGTGCCCGGCGTGTTGAGAGCTGCGCCATTACAATGAAGCGGATTCGCTTGACGCAAAGGAGCCGCTATGCCCATGTGCCCGCTGGTCGATTGCCATACCCACACCTCGTTTTCGGACGGGCATGCCTCGTTTGAGGACAACGTCCGTGCCGCTGCTGCGGCCAGCTGCCGCGTCATGGTCTCGACCGACCATCTCACCCTGCCCGCCAGCATGGACGCCAACTGCGAAGTGCAGGTTACTGAGGGCGACCTGCCGGCACATCGTCTGGCTTTTGAGGATGCTCGCAAGCTTGCCGCGCAGATTGCGCCGGAGCTCAGCTTTATCTATGGCTTTGAATGCGATTGGTACGAGGGCTGCGAACCCTTGGTTGAACGCTGGTCCCAGGGCGCCGTGGTGCGCTTGGGCAGCGTGCACTGGATTGGCGACCCCGGCGATATCATGGCCGGTGCCGCGGGTACGGCGGGAACGGAAAACGTCGCTCGTCCCGATACGCCCGATTCGCGCTGCGGTTGGATCGACGATGATACCGACCTGCATGTTTGGGAAAACTTAGGCGAGCGGGGCGTGTGGGAGCGCTATGTCGATGACTGGTGCCGCGCCTGCGAGAGCCCGCTCAACTTTGATGTGATGGCTCACCCCGACCTGGTCATGCGCTTTTCGAAGGAAGGCTTTGCGCCCGATTTTGACCCTGCACCGTTTTGGCAGCAGATGGCCGAGTGCGCGCACGATACGGGCCGCCGCGTTGAGGTCTCGACCGCCGCACCGCGCAAGGGGCTCGACGACTACTACCCCGCAACCGGTCTTTTGCGCTGCTTTGCCCATGCCGAAGTGCCGATCACCTTTGGCTCGGACGCGCACCGCGCCTGCGATATCTGCTGGAACATCCGCGAGGCCCAGGCGCACGCCTACGACTGCGGTTATCGAACCTTCGACATCCCCCACGCCACCGGCGAATGGGAATCCACGCCCCTCGCCTAACTGGTCGTTTAAGAACGTCCCCAATGACTAGTGGCGGCGGGCGTTGAGTTCGCCGGCAAGCTCGTCGAGGGTGATACCGTAGCGCTCGAGCGTCACGAGCAGGTGGTAGACCAGGTCGCCGGCCTCGTAGCGGATGTGATCGTGATCGTTATCCTTGCAGGCCATGATCACCTCGCTCGACTCCTCGGCAAGCTTCTTGAGCAGCTCATCCTCGACGTCGGTCAGCAGACGCGCGGTATAGCTCTCCTGCGGCGATGCATCACGACGACCGTGAATCACCTCGGCCAGACCTGTCAGCGTCTCACCGATATTTCCATCCTGAACGTTTGCGGTGCGCACACCCATAGTTCAATCCTTTCTGGTTGGCCAAGCGCCTAGTCGAGCGCCCGTCCTACGCGAGTTTCTTAAAGAAGCAGGTACGGTTGCCGGTGTGGCAGGCCGGACCCGGCGAGTCAACCTTGACCAGCAGCGTATCGCTATCGCAGTCGGCCCAGAGCTCCTTGACCGCTTGCATATTGCCGCTCGTCGCGCCCTTGTTCCAGAGCTCCTGACGGCTGCGGCTCCAAAACCACGTGGTACCGGTCTTGAGCGTCAGCCCCACCGACTCCTCGTTCATCCAAGCAACCATAAGCACCTCGCCGGTGTCATACTGCTGAACCACACAAGGAATCAATTCTTTGGCGTCGTATTTAAGATCCGCTGGAGTAGTAATTTCTCTCATTTCAATTCCCCAATTTAAACATCGCCGGTCGGCGAGGGTTGTCCAGGTGCCCGAGATTCCGAGCGACAAGCCCGACGACGCGTACTTAAGTACGCGAGGAGGGTTGGAGCCGGAAGGTCGGGTGCCTGGGCAAGCCGCAGCATTAGAAGTCCAGCCTCACAGGAATACCTTGAGAGGCCATATACTCTTTGACTTCGCGAATGCTGAACGTCCCAAAGTGAAAGACGCTCGCCGCCAGCACGGCGTCGGCCTCGCCCTCGATCACGCCCTCGGCAAAATGCTCGAGCGTGCCCACGCCGCCGCTTGCGATCACCGGAATCGGCACCGCGCGCGCCACGGCGCGGGTGAGCGCCAGGTCAAAGCCGGCCTTGGTGCCGTCGCGATCCATACTGGTCAGTAGGATTTCGCCGGCGCCGCGACGGGCCGCCTCCTCGGCCCACGCCACCGCGTCGATGCCCGTGGCGTTGCGGCCTCCTGCGGTAAAGACTTCCCACTTGTCGGCACCAGATGCGCCGGGCAAACCGACGCGCTTGGCATCGATCGCCACGACCACGGCCTGGCTGCCAAACGCCGCGGCAGCCTGGCCAATCAACGACGGATTGCGCACGGCCGCCGAGTTGAGCGACACCTTGTCGGCACCGGCTGCAACCATGGTGCGCATGCCCGCCAGGTCGCGAAATCCGCCGCCCACGGTATAGGGAATGGCGAGCTCCTCGGCCGCATGCGCCGCCATCTCGATGGTCGTTGCGCGGTTATCGCTCGTGGCGGTAATGTCCAAGAAGACGACCTCGTCCGCACCCTCGCGGTCGTAGGCGCGCGCCAGCTCCACCGGATCGCCCGCATCGCGCAAGCTCACAAAGTTGACGCCTTTGACCACACGGCCATCCTTGACGTCCAAGCAGGGAATCACGCGTTTGGTAAGCATGGGCTATTCCTCCCCTCGAGCGGCGGCCAGCGCCTGGGCCAACGTAAAGTTGCCCTCGTAGAGCGCACGACCGGTAATGGCACCTTCAATCGCGCCCTCACCCACTGCGGCCAGTGCGCGGATGTCGTCGAGCGCCGAGATGCCGCCCGAAGCCACGACGGGAAAACCCGCGACCTCGGCCACATGGCGATACGCCGCCACATCGATGCCCGTCTGCATGCCATCGCGCGCGATGTCGGTATACACCAGATGCTTAAAGCCCAGCTCGGTAAGCTGCGCCACGGCATCGTCGAGTGCCACGCCCGCGCCGTCGCGCCAGCCGTTCACCTTAACCTGGCCGTCGCGCGCGGCAATGTCGGCGACCAGCAGCTCGCCAAAGCCTTGGGCTGCCACCTCGGCAAAACCCGGCTCGGTCACCAGCACGGTGCCCAGCGCAATGCGGCGAGCACCATAGCCGGCCAGCTCGTCGATGCGTGCGAGCGAGCGGACGCCGCCGCCCACGTCCACGGACAGACCGTCGACGCCGCAGATGGCCTTAATCGCCGCCGAGTTGGCAGCGCAGGTGTCCTCGTCCTCGCCAAAGGCAGCGGACAGGTCGACGACATGCACCCAGCTTGCGCCCTGCTCGGCAAACGAGCGGGCGACGGCCACGGGGTCATCGGAATATACCTTGCAGCGGTTGCGGTCGCCGCGCTCCAGGCGCACAACCTTGCCGCCGATCAGATCGATTGCGGGAAACAGGATCATCGGCCAACCTCCTCGACGATGTTGACGAAGTTCTTAAGGATGCGCTGACCCAGCGCGGAGGATTTCTCGGGATGGAACTGGCAGCCCCACACGTTGCCGTGGCGCACGATGCACGGGAAACTCCGTGTATAGTGCGTGCGCGCCAACACATCGGCGGCATCGACGTCGTCGGCCACCGCGTAGCTGTGGGTGAAGTACATGTTGGCGCCCTCGGCAAAACCGGCAAGCAGCGGATCGGCCGCACCGGCGGACGTCATGTGCACCTGGTCCCAGCCCACGTGCGGCACCTTCAGGCGACTCGACTCCAAGCGCGTGCACGAGCCGCGCATAATACCCAGGCCATCGACCCAGGGACCGTCAGCCCGCTCGGGGGCGTTGCCGTCGGCGACCACGCCCTTGTCCGCAGGCACGCCCTCGTTGCCACGCTCAAAAAATAGCTGAAGCCCCAGGCAGATGCCGAGCAGCGGAGTTCCAACGGCGATGGCATCGAGCACCGCGTCCGCCTCGCCGCTCTGGCGCATAAAGGCGATCGCGTCATAGAACGCGCCCACGCCCGGGATGACCAGGCCGTCGGCGTTGCGGATCTGCTCCGGATCGTCCGACGTGCAGGCGGCGGCACCGGCGCGCGCAAGCCCGCGCACGACGCTCGACAAGTTGCCCTTGTGGTAGTCGACCACCACAATCTTCGGTTCGCCCACGCGACCCTCCACTTCTCATCATCCAAAACCACCGCAAAGGGGACAGGCACCTTCGTGGTGGTTTTACCCTTGTGACGGTTACAGCGAGCCCTTGGTGCTGGGGATGCCCTGCACGTGGGGATCGAGCTCGCAGGCGTGACGCATCGTGCGGCCCACGGCCTTAAAGGCGGCCTCGATAATGTGGTGCGAGTTGCCGCCCGCCAGCTCGCGCACGTGCAGCGTGAGCTTGGCATCGTGTGCAAAGGCATAGAAGAACTCGACGGCCAGCTCGGTATCAAAGCTGCCCACGCGCTCGGTCGGCACGGGCAGCTCGCAGTAGGCCTGGCCGCGACCCGAAATGTCCACGGCAGCCATCACGAGTGTCTCGTCCATGGCAATCGCTGCATCGGCAAAGCGTGTAATGCCCGCCTTGTCGCCCAGCGCCTGGCAAAACGCCTCGCCCAGCACAATGCCCGTGTCCTCGACGGTATGATGCGCATCGACCTCCACGTCGCCCACCGCGTGCACCGTCAGATCGAACAGGCCATGGCGGCCAAAAGCGTTGAGCATGTGGTCGAAAAACGGCACACCGGTCGAGATATCGCACACGCCGCTTCCATCCAGGTCGAGCTTTACGACAATGTCGGTCTCGCCCGTCTTGCGGGTCACCTCGGCATAGCGGTCCATCTACATCTCCTCCTTCACCAGCACGGCAAACGCGGCCAGCACCTCGTCGTTTTCCTGCGGGGTGCCTACGGTAATGCGCAGACAGTCCGCGAGCCCCGGCGCGTAACTAAAGTCGCGCACCAAAATCGAATACTCGTCGCGCAGACGCTCGCGCACGCGCGTGGCATGCGGCGTGCGCACAAGCACAAAGTTCGCCGCGCTCGGCCACGCCTCCACGGGCAGACCCTCGGCAGCCATCGCGCGCAGGGCACACAACTCGCGCTCGCGCTCGGATGCGACCTGTGCCACCACGGGCGCGTACGCATCGCGGGCACGCACGCAGGCAAGCGCCGCCGCCTGGCTCAACACGTTGACCGAATAGATCTGGCGAATCGCCGCGAACACGTCGATGACCTCGGGCGCCGCGATCACATAGCCCAGGCGCGTGCCGGCGGCGCCGAACGCCTTGGACAGTGTATGCAGAATCACCAGGTTAGGATGCTCGGCAATAAGGCCTTGCGCCGTAGTTGCCGCGCCAAACGAATCGTCGGCAAACTCCACGTAGGCCTCGTCGACCATGACCATGCCGGGGCAGGCATCGCACAGAGCCGCAACAAAGTCGAGCGGCGCCACGTCACCCGTGGGATTGTTGGGCGAGGTCACGATCGCCAGATTGCACTCGGGAGCCGCCGCAAGCACCGCCGCCTGGTCGAGCTCAAAGGTCGCCGGGTCGCGCCACACGTCGCGCACCTCGGTCTGGCACAGCGACGCAAAGAACGCATACTCGCTAAAGCACGGCGGGCAGTTGAGCAGGGTCCGCCCCGCGCCGCCAAACGCCAGCAGGAAGTTATAGAGTAGCTCGTCGCCGCCGTTGCCCACGCAGATGTTCTCGCGCGTCACGCCATGCCAGGCAGCAAGCTCGTCGCGCAGGTCGTTGGACATGGGATCGGGATAGCGGTTGAGCGGTGCGGCAGCCAAGGCCGCATCAACCGCCTCGCGTACGCCGGCCGGCACGGGATAGGTGTTCTCGTTGGCCGAAAGATTGATGCGCGTGGGCGTAAAGTTGGGATCGTAGGGCTCGATGCCGGTCAAGTAGGGCTGGACGAGCTCCTTCATGCGGGGCGTCAGCTCGGCCATATTAGGCCTCCTCGCCGGTCGCGCCAGCGGCACCGCCCGCAGCCGCCGCCAGGTCCACGCCCTCAGCAACCGTCGCCACGGCGTCGCCCGGCCAGGCGACCTTGGTCAGGTCGGCCGCAGCCAGTGACTCGGCACTCACGGCATCCTCGCCCTGCTCCAGCACGCGACGACGCAGGGCAGCAGAAAGCGCGTGCGCCCACAGGCCCTCGGCCTCGGCTAGACGCTGTGTGGCGGGAGCGTCAGAGAGCAGGCCCTCGGGCGTATAGCAAATGACGCTCGAGCGCTTAACGAACTCTTCGACCGAAAGCGGGTTGGAGAACATGGCCGTGCCGCCGGTTGGCAGCGTGTGGTTGGGACCGGCAACATAATCGCCGAGCGGCTCGGAGCTCCAAGCGCCCACAAAGATGGCGCCGGCGTTGCGAATGCCGCCGAGCAGGCCCATCGCGTCCTTGCAGTGCAGCTCCAAGTGCTCGGGCGCCACGGTATTCACCGCCTCGACGGCGGCAGCCATGTCGGCGGCCACCACGATGGTGCCCTCATTGTCGAGCGAAGCACGCGTGATCTCGGCACGCGGCGACTGCGCCACCAGGATATCGATGCCTGCCTCGACCTCGCGCGCAAACTGCTCGTCGCAGGTCACCAGATAGCAGGCTGCCAGCGGATCGTGCTCGGCCTGGGCCATCAGGTCGGCCGCGACCACCATGGGCTTGGCCGTGGCATCGGCCAGCACGCAGACTTCGGAGGGGCCAGCGACCATGTCGATACCCACGTCGCCCGAGACAATCTGCTTGGCCGCAGCGACAAAGGCGTTGCCCGGGCCGGTGATCTTGTCGACGCGCGGAATAGTCTCGGTGCCGTACGCCAGCGCGGCCACGGCCTGAGCGCCACCCACCATATAGATCTCGTCCACGCCGCCGAGCTTTGCCGCGGCGAGCGTATACGGGCTGATCAGGCCATCTTTCTGCGGCGGGGTCACCATGACCACGCGCTTGACGCCGGCAACCTTGGCGGGAATGGCATTCATGAGCACCGTGGAGGGATACTGCGCGCGACCGCCCGGCACGTAGATGCCGGCCGCCGCGAGCGGGGTCACCTTAACGCCGAGCATCGTGCCGTCCGCACGCGTGGTAAACCAGCTCTGCTCGACCTCGCGCTGGTGGAACTCACGAATCTGGCGTGCAGCCTTTTCGAGCGCCGCGGCAAAAGCGGGATCGAGGCCTTCGAGCGCGGCATCGATCTGCTCTTGCGGCAGACGGAAGCTCTGCAGCTCGACACCGTCAAAACGCTGGCAGTAATCGCGCACCGCGGCATCGCCGTTGGCACGCACGTTGGCCACGATATCGCGGGCGGCGTCGACGATGTTTTGCGGCAGCACGCCCTTGCGGTTGAGCTGGTTGGTAACGAGGCGCTCACCGGGAGCAAGCTTGATGGTCTTCATATCGGTATCCCCTATCGGTCGAGGTTGTGTTCGAAAAACGAGCGAATGGGCAGCGGCGCCAATCGGCCCGCAGCCCAGACGTTGGGACGCCCGTGCGTGCTCGCGCTATTGTGCCGAGCCCGCAACGGGCTCAAAATGCTTGTCCTTCACGGCCGCTGCCAAGCGATCTGCCAGATTGCGCACGCGCGGATCCAGGCGTGCAGCACCCGGGTTGACAAAGAAGCGGGCCGTACAGTCCATGATACGACCGGTGATGACCAGGTCGTTGTCGCGCAGCGTGGCACCCGTGGCGGTAATGTCCACGATACGGTCGGTCATACCGACAATGGGACCCAGCTCGATGTTACCGTGCAGCGAAACGATGTCGGCGTTCACGCCGCGCTCGGCATACCAGGCACTCGCGATGCGCGGATACTTGGTGGCCACGCGAAGCGACCCGCGGCGAGCATAGTTGCGCTCGGCCTGACCGGTGCGCCATGCGGGCTCCGCCTCGATAAAGGTGCACAGGCCATAGCCCAAGTCGACCAGCTGCAGCAGGTTGAGGTCTGCCTCGATGAGCGAGTCCCAACCGCAGATGCCGCAATCGGCACCACCGCAGCCCACAAAGGCAGGCGCATCGCTGGGACGCACGATGACAAACTCGATATCGCCGACCGCGCCCTCGCCGGCACGCGTGTCGCGGCCGCGCACGATCAGGTGACGGCCGGGGTCACGCAGCTCGGAGACGTCCAGGCCCGCGGTCTCGAGCACGTCGAGCGTGTCGGCCTTAAGCGAACCCTTGGGCACGGCGATGCGCAGCGGGCCCTCGGCGCCACGGCCCGCGGCGTGATCGCCGTCGGAAGCGGCATCCTCGGCCGAGGTGCGCGCGGCCTCCAGGCGCTCGAGCGAAAAGGCGAAGCCCGCCGCCGGCACCTCGATACCGTCGCCAAATGCGCCGGTAAAGATGGAGTCATAGCGTCCGCCCGAACCGACCGGATCGGGCAGTCCGCCGGCATAAGCCTTAAAGACCAGGCCCGTGTAGTAATCGAAAGAATTCATTATAGAGAAGTCAAACGACAGCACCTGGGCGTCCTCGGGTGCCAAGCCCTCAACCAGGGCACGCAGCTCGCGCGTCAGCGGCGCGACGATACCGGCGGCCTCCAGCAGCGCGTCCACGCGGTCGAGCACCTCGGCACCGCCGTGCAGACGCGGCAGCTCGCTAATGGCGGCCTTGACGGCATCGGACTCGGTGCTTGCCGCCACGCGGGCATCGAGGCCCACAAAGTCGTTGGCGTGCACGCAGCGCAGGGCCTCGGCGGCCAGCTCGCGATCCTCGCACGCCGCGAGCAGTTCCTTAAACGGACGCACGCTACCTGCGATAATGCGCGCATCGGGCAGTGCCAGCTTACGCACGGCCTCGGCCACGAGCGAGACGATCTCAACATCGCCCGCGGTATCGCCCGCACCGATGAGCTCAAAACCCAGTTGCGTAAACTGACGCGAGCCGCCGGCATTGCGCTGGCACTCGCGAACCACCGGCGCCTCGTAGCGAAGGCGCAGGGGCAGGTCGGCAGCGTGCATGCGGGTCGAAACCAGGCGCACGATCGGCAACGTGTTGTCGGGACGGACCACCAGCAGGCGGCCATCATCGTCAAAGAGCTTAAACGGCGTGTCCGCGATGCGGCCACCTTCCTCGAGTGAGCCCTTGTCCTCGAGCAGTGGCGTCTCGACCGGAAGGTAATGATGCTCCCTAAAGCAGCCCTTCACCGTACATGCAATCTCCTCGCGCGCCTGAGCCTCTTCGGGCAATATGTCCCGGAATCCCCACGGTGTGGCCGTCATCTGGTGAGCCTCCTCATGCTGTGTTTCATATAGAGCAGAAGACCGGCATAGCTCCGCCGGTCTTCTGGGTACTTTAGCATACTAGAGTGTTTGCGGGGAGAATCGTCCTCCTCGGCTCATAGCGTATTCATTTGGAAACATAGGGGAAAGCGCGTCCCGCCCGCCAGCCAAAAACTGGGATGCGGTTTCCGGTTGAGGTCCTCAGCGGAAAGTGTGTCCCATTCTGAGCGCCTGTTCTGGGACGTGCTTTCCGCCAGAAGCCTCAAGCGGAAAGCACGTCCCGTTTCTCAAAAAGCGTCAAACGCCAACCCGGCGCCCTGTCCCACCTAGGCGCCAATCGCGCGTCGGTACTCCGCCATAACCTGAGCGTCGGCTGCCGCGGGATTGGCGAAATAGCGCCAGTCATAGGTCTCGGCCGAAACAACTCCGTGATAGCCGCGCGCCACCAGCCTATCCAGGTCGGCGCGCATATCGCGGTCGCCGTCACCCCAGGCAAGATGCGTCGTGCCATCTGCCGCAACATCGACAAAATGCACGTGGGCGACATCATCGCCAAGTAGATCGAAATAATCGTCGATGGTATCCCCCGCCACCGCCATAGCGCCCATATCCAGACACGCCTTAAGTGCCGGATGATCAACTGCCTCGATCATGCGCTTCGTGTCGGCCGCCGAGTTCACGATCATCGACTCAACCGGCTGTAGGGCCTCGAGCACCAGCCGCACGCCGCGCTCTCCCGCATGCTCGGCAATCGCACGCAGCATCGAGGCGCTGCGACCCCACGCGTCCTCGATCGGCTCGTTCAAAAATGCCCAGCCGCTCGAGACCATGACCTGCTCGGCTCCAAGTTCCGCCGCGATATCTACAACGTTCTTAAAGTACGCGAGCGTGCGGGCACGCGCCTCATTCCCACGCGCCGCGATATTCCACGGCTTGGGGTTGTTCTGTTCGGGACAAAGCCCCACAATCCGAACCCCATACCGCTGCGACAGCTCCCGTACCCGCTCGAGCGAATCGTATCCATGGCAATCGACATACAGATGCATCGCCCCGGTCCAAAGCTCGCAATACGTGTAGCCCGAGGCCGCTGCCGAAGAAAAGAATTCCTCAAGGTCAAAATAACGATGGCTGATATTCATGACGGCAAGCTGGGGATAGCTCATAATTACTCTCCAACCCAAGCGAGGCCCCATTCCATATAGGAGCGAGGCCCGATTACACAAACGTTATTTTCTCTTAGTAGTCGAACTGGTGATAGTAGCGACGGTAGTTGAGGTTGTGCTTGGTGACCGTCTCGTAGTAAGCGGCAAGGCGATCGGTGATCAGCGAGGAGAGGATCCACGGGGAGACGATGACGCGGAACTCGTCGTCAAGGCCGGGGATCGCGAACT
>CAUEUQ010000003.1:0-55621 GCA_959021215.1 uncultured Collinsella sp.
CAGCAGGGGCTCTCAATGTTTTTATGTCCTGCTCATATCGTCTCTGCCGGCAGTTGGGGACAGTCCTTGTTTTGATAGTCGTCTCTTTTATGTTTCCTTTAGCCGTTGCTGCCTAGGATGGGGGTTAGTCGGTAGGAAGGGAGCGTCTATATGGACGACGCGAGCGAGCGTTCAATCGAACAGGACATGCTCGATCAGTTCAATTACTTTGATGATGAGGACGAGGAGCTGATCGACCGTCGCGAGCCAGCGCCGCTTGATTCCTTTGATCTGGTCGATGAAGAGACTGATGAGGACGAGGTCGAATCAACGGAGCCCCCACAGTCTTCGCGCCTTAACTCGCTGCTTTCGAGAGCCCCCATGCACCACGGCGTTCGTGCCGGCGCGCTCCATATGAAAACTGACTGGCACCAGATCGTGACGGCAGGCGATGAGCTTGCCGTCGATGCGCCGCTCACCGATAAATCATCCATCATCTGCCGCACCGGCATGCTTATGCTGGCAAGCGGAACGGGTGCCTGGCGCGTGCGCGATACCATGAATCGTGTTGCCGCCGTACTCGGTGTCACCATCCACGTTGACTTAAGTCTCCTGTCGTTTGAGTGTACTTGCATCGAAGACGGTCACTGCTTTAATGAGGTTGTCAGCTTGCCCACAACGGGCGTCAATACCCATCGCATTTGGATGATGGAGAGTTTTCTCAAGGAAATCGAGACCTATGGTCGTCGCTTCACGGTGCACGAATACCACGAGATGCTCAAGACCGTTGAGAGTTCAAAACCCGATTACTCTCCCTGGCAACAGGGCCTTGCGGCAGCTTGTGCTTGCGGCGCCTTCGTCTTTTTGCTCGGCGGCGGCCCTATCGAGATGGCCTGCGCGTTTGTGGGCGCGGGTGTCGGCAACTTTGCCCGCTCCCATATTCTCAAGCAAGGCCTTGGTCAGTTCAGCGCGCTGACGACCGGCGTTGCGCTCGCTTGCGTTTCGTATCTGCTGGCATTGCTCGGCCTTGGCCAGGTCATACCGGGGGCAATGTCGCACCAAGAAGGCTATATCGGCGCCATGCTCTTTGTGATTCCCGGCTTTCCACTCATTACGGCAGGCCTCGACATCGCTAAGCTCGACATGCGAAGCGGTATCGAGCGCCTTTCATATGCCGTATCGATTATTGTGATGGCGACCCTCGTAGGTTGGATGGTTGCCGAGTGTGTTGGCCTGGCGCCGGACGACTTTGCCCCACTGGGCCTTTCGCTGCTTGCCCTTACGCTCCTGCGCGTGGTGATGAGCTTCGTTGGCGTATTCGGCTTCTCGGTGATGTTCAACAGCCCGGTAAAGATGGCCGCGGCAGCTGGGTTGATCGGCGCCGTGTCCAATACCCTGCGTCTGACCCTTGTCGATGCGCCGACGATGATTCCCTTCCTGGGCCTCAGCGCGGGAATGCCTCCCGAGGCAGCAGCGTTTATCGGCGCGCTGGTATCGGGGCTGCTCGCAAGCTTGGCTGAAGTCAAGCTCACCTACCCGCGCATCGCCCTCACGGTGCCTTCGATTGTCATTATGGTGCCGGGCTTGTATCTGTATCGCTCGATGTATTACATGTGCACCTTCGACACGGTCAATATGCTCGGCTGGTTTGTGCGCGCAGTGCTCATCGTAGCGTTTCTGCCCGTTGGACTGGGTGTGGCGCGTACGCTCACCGACCCTCGCTGGCGCCACACCAGCTAATTGGTACAAGGGGGACAGGTTACTTTGCACCAAATGAGTTGCGGTGAAATAGGGACTGAATTGCTGCTTAAAGGGTCAAAACAGTCCGTATTCCACCGCAACTTATGGGGTCGGGGGATTATCGGTGCCCTGCATCTTCATAAACTCAACGCTTACGAAGCGCATGCGTTTCGTGCTAGGCTGGTTCCACCACATAAGTAGTCGCAGACGCGCGTACCACGGGCGGGCGAGATGAAGTTCCAACAGCTCCATCTTGCCCGCCCGTTTTTGTTGCGTGGCGCCGCGGTACAACACAGAGAGGAATCTGCCCTTTATGCCTATCAACAAACGAGAGAGCCTGCTGTTCACCTTTATCATGTGCTTTTGCATGGTGCTCTGGATGAGCATCTACAACGTTGCCCTGCAGCACGGGGCCATCAACGGCGAGGTCGTTGCCACTGCGTGGCTCGGCTTCCCCGTTGCCTACATTTTTGCCATGTGCTGCGACTGGTTCGTCGCCAGCCCGCTCGCCAAGGGTTTCGCCTTTAAGTACTTGGTCACGCCGGGCAAGAGCTCGCCACTTGCCATGACGCTCGCCGTCAGCTCCTGCATGGTCGTTCCCATGGTCATCATCATGTCGCTGTACGGTGCCTGTGAGGGTCTGACGCACATGCCCGGCGGCATCCTTGCGAACCTGTATTCCGTGCCCGCGATCTGGATGATCAACATCCCGCATAATTTTGTGATGGCGCTGCCGTGGAACCTTTTGGTAGCCGGTCCGATTTCCCGCTTCGTCTTCCGTCGCGCCTTCCCTGTGGGGACGGTTTTCGAGGAGGAGCATGCCGAGCTCTTGGAGCAGGCTATGGCTCCTGAGTGCGAGTAGCTCGCTTAGGGATCTGCTGAGCGCGGGCGACTTGCTTGGTTGGAGCCCTAAGCGTGGATAGCTCTCTCGGCGACATCGCGGGCGTGAGCGGTGCGCATGACCGGAGGGCCCGTGCTGCTCCGTTGCCCGACGTGCTAGCGCGCAGAACAATCTGTTGGTGCATTCGGCGGCTGCTGAAGCGTTTCGGCAGCTGCTTTTTATACAGAGTTTAAATACAACAGTCTGTTGTATTACGTAGAGTGGTATATCTCTAGCGGGAAAAATGCGAGAGACGGAGCATTATGGCGTTGCTAGTAGGACTGGACGTAGGGTCGACGACGACCAAAGTTTACGCGATGCACGAGGATATGACCGAGGCGTGGTGGGGATATCGCCGCCACGGGGCGTGTCAGACAGCGAGCGTGCGCGCCATGCTCGGCGAGCTCGCCGAGCGCTTTCCCCATGAGTCACTGCGCGTTGCGGTGACCGGCTCGGGTGCGCGCGATATCGCGACCGCGCTGGGCGCCTCGTACGTTCAGGAGGTGGTCGCCAACGCGCTCGCGATCAGCAGGTTCTATCCGCAGACGCGCTGCGCCATCGAGCTGGGCGGCCAAGACGCCAAGATGATCTTCTTCCGCACCAACGATAAGGGAGACATCGAGGTTGCCGACATGCGCATGAACGGCTCGTGCGCAGGCGGTACCGGTGCATTTATCGACGAGATGGCAAAGCTCATGGGGGTCGGCACCGAATCGGGCGAGTTCGAGCAGCTCGCAAGCCGGGGAACGACCGTCCACGAGGTCTCGGGCCGCTGCGGCGTGTACGCAAAGACCGATATCCAGCCGCTGCTCAACGAGGGCATTCCTACCACCGACCTGGCGCTTTCGGCGCTTCACGCGGTCGCCCGCCAAACGATCGGCGGTCTGGCCCAGGGTATCGACATCGAGCCGCCGGTAATCTTCGAGGGCGGTACGCTCGCCTACAACCCCACACTGGTCCGCGTGTTCCGGGAGCAACTGAATCTATCGGACGATCAGGTTATCGTCCCGCGCGATCCGCAGATCATGGTCGCGCGCGGTGCCGCCCTGTCGCTGACCGACATGTTCGCATCGTCCCAACCGATCGACCTTCCCGACGCTTTTGTCCGGCTGGATAAGCTCGAGACGGTCGCGCCCGCAAGCGGGGAGGGACGTCTTGCCCAGCCCTTTTTTGCCACACCTGCCGAGCAGGCGGATTTTACGGCACGCCATGGCAAAGAGACGCCGGCAAAGGGTCCGGATGCGTATGCGCCCGGAGAGACGGTGCGTGTGGCGCTCGGTATCGATTCGGGGAGCACGACGACCAAGTTCGCCCTGGTCGATGAGGCGGGTGAGCTTGTCGATTCGTTCTACGCGTCTAATAACGGCAGACCGCTCGACGTCGCCCAACAGGGTCTTGTCAGCTTGAAGAACCGCTGGGAGACAGCGGGAGTCACGCTTGCGATCGATGCCGTGGGCACCACGGGATACGGCGAGGAGCTTTTCGCGCGCGCGTTCCACGCCGACTACCATACGGTCGAGACGGTCGCGCACGCCCGCGCCGCGTGCGCATGCGTTCCCGATGCGACCTTCGTGCTCGACATCGGCGGACAGGATATGAAGGCCATCTGGCTCAACCACGGCGTGCTGACCGATATCGTCGTCAACGAGGCGTGCTCTGCGGGCTGCGGCTCGTTCCTCGAGGGTTTTGCCAAAAACCTCGGAATAGCCGTTGAGGATATCGCGACCGAGGCATTTTCGTCCAAAGCCCCCGCCGTTCTCGGCAGCCGCTGCACGGTGTTCATGAACAGCAGCGTCGTTTCCGAGCAGCGGCGCGGTAAGGGTCCGGGCGACATCATGGCCGGTCTCTGCCGTTCGATTATCGAGAACGTGTTCACCAAGGTCATTCGCGTTTCAAATCTCAACCGTCTGGGCGACAAAGTCGTCGTCCAGGGCGGCACGTTCCGAAACGACGCGGTGCTGCGCGCATTCGAGCAGTATCTGGGCAAACCCGTCACGCGTGCGCCCCACCCGGGGCTGATGGGCGCTATCGGTATCGCCCTGCTCGCGCGCGAGGAATGCCGCAAGGGCGACGCCGGCACGTCGTTTATCGGGCTCGATGCCGTGGAGCGCTTCGAGCATCGCGAGTTCGGCGGCGTTACCTGCCGTCGGTGCAACAACCGCTGCCAGCGCGCGGTCGTGGCATTTGGCGACGGCTCGCTTTACGTCACGGGCAATCGCTGCCCGCGCGGCGGCGCCATCTCATGGGATGAGCTCGTGCGCGAGGTTCCCGCGGCGGAGGAGCTGCGTCCGCAGGGTGCTTGCGAGGCACAGGCACCCGGCACGGGGCGCGACCGGACCGCGGCTGCCCCCAATCTCTTTGTCGACCGCGAGAAGCTGCTGTTCGAGTCGTACCCCACGGTTCCCGTCAGCGGGGGGCGCGATGTCACGATCGGCATTCCCCGTGTGCTCGAGTTCTGGGACACCATGCCGTTCTGGTCGACGTTCTTCAGCACGCTCGGCTTTAAGGTGCGCGTCTCGGGACGCAGCACCAAGGCGATGTACGAGCGCGGTCTGGCGCACGTCACATCCGACACCGTGTGCTTCCCGGCCAAGCTCGTCCACGGGCACATCCGCAATCTCGTCGACGCCGGCGTCGACCGCATCTTCATGCCCATCATCACGACGGTGCCCACCGAAAACGCCGCCTCTACCAGCGAGTGGATGTGCGCCGTCGTAAAGGGATACCCCTACGTGATGCGCAATTCCGATAACCCGGAGGAGCGTTTCGGCGTTCCGTTCGATACGCCGCTGTTCCACTGGTACGACGAGGGCGACCGAAACCGCCAGCTCAAGGCGTGGTGCAAGGAGACCTTCGATATCGATGCCGACCTGGTTGCCAAGGCGACCGAGCAGGCGGACCGCGCGCAGGAGACGTTTGAGAACCAGCTGCAGCTGCGCGGCAGGCAGGTGCTCGAGAACGTGCGCGAGGACGGCGGCTACGCGGTGGTGATCGCTTCGCGCCCGTACCACAACGACCCGCTGGTCAACCACGGGCTGCCCAAGCTCTTCTCTGAGCGCGGCATCCCCGTGCTGACGCCCGATGCGGTGCCGGGGGTCTGCAACGTCGATCTTTCCAACAGCCGCATCGACATCGTGAACAACTACCATGCGCGCATGCTGTCGTGCGCGGTCATCGTCGCATCGACGCCCGAGCTCGAGCTCGTGCAGATGGGCAGCTTCGGCTGCGGCCACGATGCGTATCTCACCGACGAGATCGCGCGCATGATGGGCGAGATGGGCTCCAAGGTTCCGATGATGATCAAGCTCGATGAGAGCGACGTCGCCGGTCCCATGGGCATTCGTGTGCGTTCGTTTATCGAGTCGGTCAACCGTCGTCGCGCGGAGGAGCGTGCCGAGGGCGCCCGGGTGCACGCGGTCCATCCGCTCGACGACCCGTATAAGGTCAAGTACACCAAGCGCGACCGGCACGACAAGATCGCGCTGGTCCCCAACACCTCCCATGCGTTCTGCAGGCTCATGACCGCGGCGATGCGCAATCAGGGCGTGCGCGCCGAGGCCCTTGATATCGGGCGCGAGGATGCCATCCGCCTGGGCAAACGCTATGTGCACAACGACATCTGCTTCCCCGCGCAAATCGTGATCGGCGAGGCGCTCGCGGCACTCGAGAGCGGTAAGTACGACCCGCACGACGTCGCCGTGGTGACTGGCAAGTATATCGGCGACTGCCGCCTGACGCACTACATGCCCCTGCTGCGCCGCGCGCTCGACGACGCGGGATACGACTATGTCCCGGTGCTCACCAACGACGACGTCGATGCCCACAATGCGCATCCGGGCTTCAAGCTCGGCCTTGGCCCGAGCATCCAGATCGCCTACGGTCTTCCCATGATCGATGCCCTCGAGGCCATGCTTAGGCGCATCCGTCCCTACGAGCTCGAGAAGGGCGCGGCGGACGCTGCGTTCGACCGCGCGCTCGATGAGGTTATCGAGGGCATGGAGCGCTCCGGGCTGAGAGGCCAGGCGACGGGCTTCAAACGCGCGCTTGCGATCATGGACGCCGTTCCGTACGACCGCTCGAACCCGCATCCGACCGTTCTCATCGTGGGCGAGTACCTGCTCAATTTCCATCTCGGCGCCAACCACGAGATTGAGCGCTACCTCGAGGACAACGGGCTCGAGGTCATCGAGGCGCGCATGACCGACGTGATCCGCAAGACCTATTTCTACAAGCATGCGCAGTCGCGCGAGTTCCACGTCGACCTGTCGCTGCCCGAAAAGGCCTGGTACGCCACGGCGGACAACCTGTTCGAGCTCGCGCACGACCGTTGCGACCGCCTGGGCGCGGCGAGCCCGCTCTACGAGCCGCCGACGCGCATGCCCGAGCTCGTGCGCGCGAGCGATAAGATCCTGCACCATACGTTCGATGCGGGCGAGGGCGTGCTGATTCCGGCGGAGATTCTCGAGCACGCCAAGCGCGGCTGCCGCAACTTCGTGATCCTGCAGCCGTTCGGGTGTCTGCCCAACCATGTCGTGGGGCGCGGGCTCATCCATGCGCTCAAGGAGCAGTATCCCACGGCGCAGTTCCTGCCGCTCGACTACGATCCCGACGTGAGCTTCGCCAACGTGGAGAACCGTCTTCAGATGCTCATCATGAACGCCAAGGCGCAGAGGTGCGGTGAGGCGCATGGCGAGACCGCGTAAGGACGCCGATGCGCCCGATGCGCGCACCCGTATCATCGAGGCGTTTTGGGAGCTCATCGAGAACAACAGCATCTTCGAGCTGTCGGTTGGCGAGGTGACCCGCGCCGCCCAGTGCAATCGCGGAACGTTTTACTACTATTTTCACGATTTCGATGAACTCGTCGCCATCGCCATAGCCCAGCTGCTGCAGGATAACGAGCTCATCACCGATGCCCTCTGGCATTTTTCGAGCGAGGGCGACCTTTCGGCGTTCGACCGGCGCGACGTCCGCTGCCTGCTGCGGCGCATCGTCATCACCATGAGGGCGGGTGTCGCCGAGCAGGTCGTGCAGGGCATCCATACGATCATCATCGACCGCGTGAGAGAGATCGTCCACCCCGACGGAGAAGAGCTCAAGGCAGATTCGAGCTTTGCGGTGGGCTTTCTGGTCTCGGGCATCATGGGCTTTGTGATGGCGGTCGGCTTTGCCCGGGAGGGCGGCGAGGAGATAGACCTCGAGCAGCCGGGGGACAGCGCGTGCGCGTACCTGAGGGCGGTCGCCATGCAGACGGTGGAAACGGTCGCGCAAGTCGAGGGCGTCGATACATCCGAGCTGCTCGAACGCGTCTCCAAGGAGGCCGATGCCTATCGCGCATCGCGTGCGACGAGTCCCGACGTGGTGAAAGACGCCTAGGGTTTCTCTTGCGGGGCGCCTGTCGCGCATCGCGCGGTGAGTCCCGCGATGCGGTCATAACCTGCATTCATGTGAGCCGGGTTTATAGATATTCCTCCAGCTGTTAACATAGACAACCTGTGGGTAAAGAGACAAAAGCGCCGCCGACGGGCGGGCGTTTTGATTTCGATGAACTCATGTAAGGAAACGAGCATGTTAGATAGATTTACCGATCGAGCGCGCAAGGTCATGTCGATGGCCAAACAGGAGGCGCTCGATCTGCACTCAAATAAGGTGGGCACCGAGCACCTGCTGCTCGCACTCGCCAAGGAGGACGAGGGCATCGCTGCCGAGGCGCTGCGCTCGCTTGATATCTCCTACGACGACATCATGGACACCCTCAAGGAGGTCCAGACCACGGTTCCCGAGCCCAGCGAGGAGACCGAGGCTGCCAAGCTTGCCTTTACGCCGCTCGTCATTAGCGTGATGGAGCGCTCCTTCCGCGTGGCACGTGAGAACAACCAGACCTACGTGTCGACCGAGCACTTGCTGATTGGCATCGTCGAAGAGGGTAACGGCATGGCCATGGACATCCTCATGCGCCTGGGTGTGTCGTCCGCCTCCATCAAAAAGGCTATCGAGAAACTTACCGCCAAGGACCAGGACAAGAAGCGTCCGCTCGCTGGTGCCGGTGCTGGTCGTCCCGGTGCGGGTCTGCCGTTCTTTAGCGGCTCGGATGCCTCTCAGCAAAAGGGGAGCGGCACCGACACGCTCAAGCAGTTCGCCACCAACCTCACGCAAAAGGCGCGCGACGGCGAGCTCGATCCCGTGATTGGCCGCGAAAAGGAAGTCCAGCGCATGATGGAGATCCTTTCGCGCCGCACCAAGAACAACCCGCTTATCCTGGGCGATCCCGGCGTGGGCAAGACGGCCATCGTCGAGGGCCTGGCGCAGCAGATCGCTGCCGGCAACGTGCCCGAGAACCTCATGAACCAGAACATCTGGACGCTCGACCTGCCGGGCCTCGTTGCGGGCGCCAAGTATCGCGGTGAGTTTGAGGAGCGCCTCAAGAACGTGATCCAGGAGGCCACCGAGGCCGACGACGTCATCCTGTTTATCGACGAGATGCACACTATCATCGGTGCCGGTTCTGCCGAGGGCTCCATCGACGCGAGCTCCATGCTCAAGCCCGTGCTTGCGCGCGGTGCCTTCCAGATTATCGGCGCCACCACGGCCGAGGAATTCCGTAAGTACCTCACCAAGGATCCGGCCTTTGAGCGTCGCTTCCAGACCATCGATGTCGAGGAGCCGAGCGTCGAGGACACGGTCAAGATCCTGACCGCGCTCAAGCCGCGCTACGAGGAGCACCACCATGTGCGCTATACGCAGGGTGCTATCGAGGCCGCCGCGAACCTTTCCAACCGCTACATTCAGGACCGCTTCCTGCCTGATAAGGCCATCGACCTCATTGACGAGGCCGGCGCCCGCGCCCGCATCGCCGCCAACCGCGCGCCCGAGCCGGTGCGCGAGGCCGAGCATCGCGTGGAGGAGCTTAAGGCCGCCGCGCAGGAGGCCACCGAGAGCGACGACATGAACAAGGCCGCTGAGATCACCGAGCAGCAAAAGGCTGCCGAGATTGAGCTCGCCGAGGCCAAGGCTGCCTGGACGGCCGAGCTCGACGCCAGCCCGCTCACCATCGATGTCTCCCAGATTGCCGACATCGTGTCCGTGACCTCGGGCGTGCCGGTGTCCTCGCTCACCGAGAGCGAGAGCCGCCGCCTGCTGCAGGCCGAAAGCGTGCTCAAGACGCGCATTATCGGCCAGGACGAGGCCGTCGAGGCCGTTGCCAAGGCCGTGCGCCGCAGCCGCTCGCCGCTCAAGGACCCGCGTCGCCCCGGCGGCAGCTTTATCTTCCTGGGCCCCACCGGCACGGGCAAGACCGAGCTCGCCAAGACGCTCGCCGAGTATCTCTTTGGCAGCAAGGACGCGCTCATCAGCTTCGATATGTCGGAGTTTGGTAGTGAGTTCGAGGTCTCCAAGCTCATTGGTAGCCCTCCGGGCTATGTGGGCCACGACGAGGGCGGCCAGCTCACCAAGGCCGTTCGCCGTCATCCGTACTCGGTCGTGCTGTTCGACGAGATCGAGAAGGCGCACCCCGACATCTTCAATATCCTGCTGCAGGTGCTGGAGGAGGGCCGCCTGACCGATAGCCAGGGCAAGACGGTCGACTTCCGCAACACCGTGATCATCATGACGTCCAACGTGGGCGCCCGCGAGATCGCGCAGGATGCGAGCGTTGGCTTTGGCACCACCGGCGAGCAGGGCCTCACCTCGAGTGAGATCCGCGGCCGCGCGATGGGCGAGCTCAAGCGCCTGTTCCGCCCCGAGCTGCTCAACCGTATCGACGACATCGTGGTGTTCCAGAAGCTCTCGGGCGAGAACCTGACCAAGATTGCGCACCTGCTGGTGGACGATCTGCGCCAGCGCCTGATCGCAAACGGCATGAACATCAAGCTTACCGATGCGGCCTACGACAAGATTGTGGCGGAGGGTACCGACCTCACCAACGGCGCGCGTCCGCTGCGTCGTGCTATCCAAAAGCTCATCGAGGATCCGCTGTCCGAGGAACTGCTGGCTGGCGAGTGGGGCGAGGGCGATACCGTCCTGTGCGACGTGGCCGATGGCAAGTTTGTCTTTAGCCACGGCACGGGCGAGATCCCGGCACCGCGTCCGGTGGGCACGCTCGGTGGCGATACCGCCCCGGCGGCACCGCACACCGGCAACGCCGCGCCCGTGAGCGGCGGCGTGACCTCGGGCCCCGGCGGCATGATGCAAGCCGGTTCCGGCGCGCTGTAGGGCGTGGCGACAATTTGATACGCGCAATCGAGGCGCTCCGGAAAGGGCGCCTCGATTTGTAGAGCTGCGGAAGTTGTGGCCGTTACGCTATACGGTCCACCGTTAGCCGATGATGCGAGGGCGCTCGGCGTTTTCGACTGGTTTATGCACGCAAAGTCTGGGAATATACAAGTCGCATGTCTTACTGTCTAACCAGTTGCGCCAAGGAGGCACCATGGACTACAAGATTACCGGCTACGAGCCCGCCCAGCTGTTCCATTTCTTTGAGGAGGTCAGCGCGATCCCCCGTGGGTCTGGCAACGAGAAAGGCATCAGCGATTTCCTGGTCGCGTTTGCCAAGGAGCGCGGTCTCGATGTGTATCAGGACGAGGTCTACAACGTCATCATTCGCAAGCCCGCATCTGCCGGCGCCGAGAATGCCCCGACCGTGATGCTGCAGGGCCACATCGACATGGTGTGCGACAAGCTGGGCTCCGTTGAGCACGACTTTACGACCGATGGTATCGACCTGGTCGTCAAGGACGGCGTCCTCACCGCTAACGGCACCACTCTGGGCGCCGACAACGGTATTGCCGTCGCTCTGATGCTCACTGTTCTCGATGATGATTCGATCGTTCACCCCGCCCTCGAGTGCGTATTCACCACCGACGAGGAGACTGGCCTGGTTGGCGCCGAGACGCTCGACAAGTCCCAGATTAGCGCCCGCACCATGATTAACCTTGACTCCGAGGAAGAGGGCGTTGCCACCGTCAGTTGCGCCGGCGGCGTCGTCGTTACCTACACCTGCCCGATCGTGCGCGAGCATAAGACCGGTAGCACCCTCACGCTCGACATCTCCGGCCTGCTGGGTGGTCACTCCGGCAGCGATATCCACCTGGAGCGCGGCAACGGCAACCTCATCATGGCCCGCATCATCGACCGCCTGATGGTTGCCGGCGAGCCCGCCATCGTTAGCTTTAACGGCGGCACCAAGGACAACGCCATCAACCGTGAGTGCAAGGCCGAGCTGGTCTACGCTGATCACGCTGCCGCCGAGGCCGCGGCCCAGATCGCAAAGGGCATCATCGCCGACGTCACTGCCGAGCTCGAGGTCTTCGACCCCGGCTTTACCTGCACCGTCGAGATTGCCGATAACGCTGAGGTCGAGGCTATGGACCAGAAGTCCGCGCTTGCCCTCATCCGCGCCCTGCGTCTTGCCCCTAACGGCGTGATTCGCCGCAACGTCGCCACCGACGGCTCCGTCGAGGTTTCCTCCAACATCGGTGTGGTTGCCACCTCTGACGACCAGGTCAAGATTATGCTGTCCCCGCGCTCCTCGATCACCTCGCTGCAGAACGAGTTCAAGGACCGCCTGCAGACGCTCGCCGATGTCCTGGGCTTCGACGCCAAGTTTGAGTTCGAGTATCCCGGCTGGAGCTATGCCGAGCATTCGCCGGTCCGCGACGTCTTTGTCGAGAGCTATCGCGAGCTCTTTGGCTCCGAGCTGCGCATCGAGTCCATTCACGCCGGCCTTGAGTGCGGCCTGTTTGCCGAGGCCCTGCACGGCCTGGACGCCATCGCCGTGGGCCCGACGCTCTCCGATGTCCACACTCCGGACGAGAGCATGGAGCTTGCTTCTGCCGAGCGCTTCTACGAGCTGCTCATCGACGTCCTCAAGCGCCTCGCTGCGTAAAGGTTGCGCTAGCAGCAGTTCGAGCCACATGCTAGCGGATTGCAAATGACATTACGAGAGGGGACATCCGAGCTTTTGCGACGGGTGTCCCCTCTCTTTTGTTTGATAATTGCGAAATTAAGGCCACCTAGTCCATTTCTGCCTTGATGAGGTCGAGGGTGCGCTGGCAGTTTTCGCGGACGGGGCCGAGCATATGCTCGCGCAGGTCCGCCATGCCGGGCAGGTCGGCGTATTCGTCCATGACCTCTTCCATGCAAATGGGTACCTCGTAGGCGAGGTCCATCATGGTCGCAAAGCAAAACTTCTCGGATAGCCCGGCATCGGTAAGCGCCGTCTCCAGCGCGGGATCGCCCATACCGTGGTATCGGCGGATAGCGCCTGGACCGATTCGCCCCACACGATTTTCGCCGCCAACGCTCATGGCGAGGCGCGCCCGGCGGCGCATGCGCTCATACGCCAAACCCGACGCGACATCGTACATTCGAGCCATCATGGCTGCGCCGTCGTTTCCAAGGAGCAGGGAATAGTTTTTCGCGTGCGCATCCGGTGCGCCGATAATGGCGTTGAAGAACAGTATCTGCGTAAACAGATACAGGTTAAGTTGATGGTGGCTCGTATTTACGAGGAGCTCTTGAATGTCGCGGGTGGTCGGGCCGCCGTCTGCTGTGTACTTTTGGGCGGGCATCACCCCAAGTGCCTGACAGAGGTCTTCTTGATGTAGGCGCCTGATCATTCCGTCTTCGACTTTCACGCGGTCATAGCGCTCAACAATGAGGGCAGGTTCGTCCTCAAACATACGATATTCGACGTTTGCCGTTGCGATACCGGCGCGCTGGGCGCTTTTCATGCAGACAAACTCATTGAGAGCCTCAAGTTTAAATCCGATGACGCCATTTTTGAAAATATGCGTCGTGGGCGAGGGGCCCACGCATTCGCACCAGCGACCGTCTATGAGTGCGAGAGCGAACTTGCCCTGATTGCCTCCAAGTGACCAACTTTCATCTAGGCCCATCCACGATGCATTGCGGTCATCTCTGATTGACTTGAGTCGCAGTGCAATCTCGTGATCGCCTATAGGGCGGTATTCGCTGGTGCGATGCAAGACGGCGTTGACGTCTTCTTCGGCGCAAAACTGCACTCCACCCGGACAGTCAAGTCCGATATGGCTGAGTAGCGCAACGGCATTGTTGGGTCTAACGTCGAATTCGGCAGCAATCGCCTTTCGCTGATCCTCGCTGTCGGGTAGAAGACCAAACAAGTACGGATTCATGACCTGTTGGCCGTATGTGCGATTTGATATGGGAATGTTGGTCGATAGGGCTGGCCCGTCATAATCTTGATCGTAGACAAAACTGACTAGACTGCTCTCATCTTGCATGAGCGTTCCTGCGGGTACGCCGCAAATAATAGTCCGAAGCGTTTTTCTGGCCATTGGCTATCTCCCTTCGGGCTTGGTTTGGGCAGATGCGCTTGTGGCAATCGAGACTCCGAGATTGGACATGGCGAAATCGGCGAAGGCCTTGTCGTAGAGCTCGGACGTAAAGGGGGCGTCTGCAAGAACCGGAATGGCGGCGCAGCGACGGTGGCTATGAGAGGGACGTTGAGCGTGATGGCACCTGGGGGTGCTACAAGGTTGCAAATCGGCATGCGGGGCGTCGACTGGTTGCTCGTTATTCGTTTTGGCGATATCCCCTTGAGCGGCGAGCGCCAGTCCGAGAGCATTGAAGATTGCCAACAGCTTGTCGAGCCGAATGCCCGTGGCATCTCCCAGCTCGAGCGATGCGAGCAGGCGCTCCGAAACACCGGCCTTATTAGCGAGGGCGGCACGGGTGAGACCCTGAGCCTCGCGTGCCTGGCGCACGTAGATGCCAGCTTGGCGCGGTGTGGTGATGGGAAGGGTATCCACGGCGATCTCCTAACGTGCAGACTTTTGCATCATAGTATGACATGCAAAAGTCTGCATGAAAAGGCCTCATGCAAAACTCTGCATTAGGCCTCATCCGGACGTTTAGTTTTGAAGGGTGTTTTACAGCGCCAAAATCCCCAGATGCTCCAGCAAAATCTTGAGGCCGATGAGGACGAGCACGACGCCACCCACGATGGTGGCGGGCTTTTCGTAGCGCGCGCCAAAGGTGTGGCCGATCGCTACGCCGGCAACGGAGAAGACAAAGGTCGTGATGCCAATGAGCGACACGGCAGGAACGATATCGACCGAGAGCGCGGCAAACGAGATGCCCACGGCAAGCGCGTCAATCGAGGTGGCGATGGCAAGGATTAGATATTCGCCCAGGTCGATCTTTTCGGCATCCTTGCCGTCGCCTTCGTTCTCGTCCTCAGTAAAGGCTTCCCACAGCATCTTGCCGCCGATAAAGGCGAGCAGGATAAAGGCGATCCAGTGGTCGATGGGGCTGATGATGCCCATGAACTGGCTACCAAGGGCCCACCCAATTACGGGCATGCCGGCCTGGAAACCGCCAAAGAACAGGCCGAGTATCACGGCGACCTTAAGGTTGATCCTTTTCATGCCAAGGCCCTTGCAGATGGATACGGCAAAAGCGTCCATAGAAAGGCCGATAGCGAGCAACACGAGCTCTGCGAGTCCCATAGTCTGGCTCCCTCTCTGCGGGCGGGCCCGCGTGTACCTCTTGGGGGAGTAACAAAAAAGACCCGTGGCGTACGCGTTGCGCGCACAGCCACGAGTCTCGTTCATTAAGGCAAGCCAGGCCGCATCGGCCAGTGTGTTGACTTGCCGCGCCACCGGAGGCGAACCCGATCACGCGACTACTCCCTCATTTATGCGAATCCCGATGCTACCACATGAACAGCTGATTTGGGTTGGGCTCTCAGCTGTGTTCGCTCATTCTGTAAGCATCGGATTTCGCAAGCGCCGCAGGGACAAACCGTGAGAAACTATTTAGCGTTTATGGAGCGTATACGATGGGAGCGATGCCTTGGATAAGAACGAGCTGCAAAAGCGTATGGAACAGGCCATTCGCCTGACTGCCCCCGGCCAGCCGATCCGCACCGCCCTCGACATGATCATTGCCGGTCACCTGGGCGCCCTTATCTGCGTCGGCGACACCGAAAACGTGCTCGCTGCCGGCAACGACGGCTTTCCGCTCAACATTTCGTTTACCTCGAACCGTCTGTTCGAGCTCTCCAAGATGGACGGTGCCATCGTCATCGACGGCGACCTCACCCAGATCCTGCGCGCCAACTTCCACCTCAATCCCGATCCCTCGCTCGCCACGAGCGAGACGGGCATGCGTCACCGTACTGCCGCTCGCATGTCGGTGCTCACCGATGCCATCGTGATCTCGGTTTCGGCTCGTCGCGCCGTCGTTAACGTGTACGTTCACGGCAAGAGCTACGAGATCCAGCCCGTCACCACCATCATGAGCTCGGTCAACCAGCTCGTCGCCACGCTCCAGACCACCCGTCAGTCGCTCGATCGCTCCTTGCTGCGCCTGACGGCCCTTGAGCTCGACGATTACGTTACGCTCGCCGACATCACCGGCATCTTCTCGAGTTTCGAGATCATGCAACAGGCAAAGACCGAGCTTAAGGATTGCATCGTCAAGCTGGGTAACCAGGGTAAGCTCGTGCAGATGCAGCTCGAGCAGCTCGCGGGCTCCAGCATGGATACCGAATACGACTTGATGATCCGCGACTACGCAAGCGATTCCTCTGAGGCCAACGCCGAGAAGATCCGCGCTGAGCTTGCCCGTATGACGCCCAAGGACTTGTCCGACCCGCAGCACGTGGCGGCAGTTCTGGGCTATGACGACCTGGACGAGGACTCCGTCATGACACCGCTGGGCCTGCGCACGCTTTCGCGCGTGTCCGTCGTGCGCGACGGCGTGGCCGAGAAGATCGTCGACGAGTACGGCTCGCTGCAGGAGCTCATGGACGACATCAGCGAGGATCCGGAGCGCCTGGGCGACTTTGGCGTTAACAACCCTGCCATTCTTGCGGACTCCCTGTACCGCATGAAGGGCACCAAACAGGGGAACGCATAATGGCGCCCGTATGCGCCGTGGTCGTTGCCGGTGGCAGCGGCCAGCGCTTTGGTAACCCCGGTGGCAAGCAGCTCGTCAATGTAGCGGGCCGTCCGCTTATGAGCTGGTCTATCCGCGCGTTTGACCGTAGCGATAAGGTCGGCCACATCGTCGTGGTTTGCCCTGCCGAGCGTCGTGCCGAGATGCGCCGCCTGGCCATCGACCCGTTTGACTATGACGCGCCCATCAGCTTTGCCGATGCCGGCGATACCCGTCAGGATTCCACCCGTGCCGGCGTGCATGCGGTTCCGGCGGGCTTTGAATACGTCGCCATTCACGATGGCGCTCGTCCGCTCATTACGACCGAGGCCATTGACCACGCTATCGACGTGCTCGTGAGCGACCGTGCTCTCGACGGTGTCGTGTGCGGCCAGCCCGCGATTGACACGCTCAAGATCGTTGACGGCGATAATATCGTCGAGACGCCGCCGCGTGAGCTCTATTGGGCCGCGCAGACGCCGCAGATCTTTAGCGTCGATGCTATGAAGCGCGCCCATGCCGCGGCGATTGCTGAGGGCTTTATCGGCACCGACGATTCGTCGCTGGTCGAGCGCATGGGTGGGCGCGTCCGCTGCGTCCAGAGCCCGCGCGATAACCTTAAGGTGACGGTGCCCGAGGACCTGCGTCCCGTAACCGCGATTCTGCTTGGCCGCATGGCCGAGGGAGAGGACCTTCCCCATGTTCAGTAACCTGCGCATTGGCCACGGCTACGACGTTCACCGTCTGGTGGAGGGGCGTCGATGTATCATCGGCGGTGTCGATATTCCCTACGAGCGCGGCCTGCTGGGCCACTCGGATGCCGATGTGCTCGCGCACGCCTTGGCCGACGCCATTTTGGGAGCCTGCCGCGGGGGAGACATCGGCAAGCTATTCCCTGATACCGACCCCGCCTATGAGGGTGCTGATTCGATGGTGCTGCTCGCTCGCGTGATGGACTATGCGCGCGAGCTGGGCTTCGAGTTTGTCGATGCCGATTGCACCATTGCCTGCCAGCAGCCTAAGATCACCCCGCACCGCGATGCCATGCGCGCCAACCTTGCCCATGCCCTGGGTGTTGACGTCGAAAACGTGGGCGTCGCCGCCACTACGACCGAAAAGCTCGGTTGGGAAGGCCAGGGCGAGGGAATCGGCGCCTGGGCCGTCTGCCTGCTACAGAAAACCGTTAAGGAGTAACGAATGCGTATCTACAACAGCGCTACCCATAAAAAGGAAGAGTTCCAGCCCATCGAGTCCGGAAAGGTCCGCATGTACGTGTGCGGCCCCACGGTCTACGACAACATCCACATCGGCAACGCCCGCACGTTCATCAGCTTTGACGTAATTCGTCGCTGGCTCATCGCGAGCGGCTACGAGGTCACGTTCGCCCAGAACCTCACCGATGTCGACGACAAGATCATCAAGCGCGCCAACGAGCAGGGCCGTACGGCCGCCGAGGTCGCGACGGAGTTCTCCGACAAGTTCATCGGCGTCATGCGCGCTGCCAACGTGCTCGATCCCGATGTACGCCCCCGCGCCACCAAGGAGATCGGCCCCATGATCGCCATGATCAAGACGCTTATCGAGCAGGGCTACGCTTACGCAGCCGATAACGGCGACGTGTACTTCGCCGTGCGCAGCGATCCCAACTATGGTCAGGTCTCGGGCCGCAACATTGACGACCTTATGGTTGGCGCGCGCATCGAGGAGAACGAGGACAAGAACGACCCACTCGACTTTGCCCTGTGGAAGGCCGCCAAGCCCGGCGAGCCCAGCTGGCCGAGCCCCTGGGGCGAGGGCCGTCCCGGTTGGCACACCGAGTGCGCCGCCATGGTGCATCGCTACCTGGGCACCCCGATCGACATTCATGGTGGCGGCTCCGACCTTGCCTTCCCGCATCACGAGAACGAGTGCGCCCAGGCCACCTGCGCTTGGCACCAGGGCTTCTCCAACACCTGGATGCACACGGGCATGCTGCTGGTTGACGGCGAGAAGATGTCCAAGTCGCTCGGCAACTTCTTTACGCTGGCCGAGGTCCTCGAGCAGCACTCCGCTGCCGCTCTGCGCCTTCTGATGCTGCAGACGAGCTATCGCTCGCCGCTCGACTTCTCCTGGGAGCGCCTGGATGGTGCCGAGAACTCGCTCACACGCATTGCCGGTACGGTCGAGAACCTGCGCTGGGCCGCGAACCACGCGACGGCCGATGCCGATGCGGCTGCCGCCGAGGCGTTTGCCGCCAAGGCCGCCGAGACCCGCGCCACCTTTAAGGAGTGCATGGACGACGACTTTAACACCGCTGGTGCCATGGGTGCCGTCTTTGGCTTTGTGACCGAGTGCAACCAGTACCTGGAGCAGGCGGGCGACGCTGCCGACAAGGCCGCTGCGCTTGCCGCCGCCGACACGCTGGCCGAGCTACTCGATACGTTTGGTGTTGAGCTTCCCGAGCCCAAGGTCGAGCTGCCGCTGGGTCTGCTGGGTGTTGCCGCCGGTCTGGTTGCCTATACGGGCGACGACGTGGACGAGGCTGCTGCCAAGATTCTCGAGGCCCGCGCCGAGGCCCGTGCCGCCAAGAACTGGGATCTGGCCGACGCCATCCGCGACCAGCTCAAGGACCTGGGCCTCACCATTGAGGATACCGCCGCCGGCACCCGTATCAAATCTCTCTAATCCCCGCGGGTTTCCCAAGCACCCGACCTTGCCGTTCAAACCGTCGCTCGCGTACTTAAGTACGCGTCGCTCCTCTTTCACGGCAATCTCGGGCACTTGGAAAACCCGTACCGACCGCCCGAATTAATATTCATGGGCGGTCGTTTATTTTGTTTCGTTTGATAGTTGTATTTAGGAGGTCACTTTATGGCCGACAATCGCAAGCGTGCGCCGCGTGGAGGCAAGCAGGCTGCTTCTGGCTCGCGTCCGATTCGCCGCAACGACCGCGCTGCCGCTCCCAAGGGCCAGCGCGAGCGCTCCCAAGCCCAAGCTGCGCGTCCGCAGCGAGATCGCAACCGCGATGCTGTCCAGGCTCCCAAGGGCGAGTTTATCGAAGGTCGCCGTGCTGCCGCCGAGGCGCTGCGTACCGGCTTTCCCGTCAAGTGCGCGCTCATTGCCGAGGGCGGGGAGCGCGATGCCGCCCTGTCTCGTCTGGTCGATGACCTCAACGCCGCGGGCGTCCGCATTAAGTATGTGCCGCGCGCGCAGCTCGATGCGCTATCGAGCCATGGCGCTCACCAGGGCATTGCGCTCGAGGTGGGCAACTTCCCCTATGCCGATGTCGCCGATATTCTCGACCGCGTGGGCGACGGTCCGGCGCTCGTCATCGTGCTCGACCATGTGACCGACGACGGCAACTTTGGTGCCATCGTGCGCTCCGCCGAGGTCGTGGGCGCGGCGGGCGTCATCATTGCCAACAAGCGCGCCGCCGGTGTGACCGTCGGCAGCTACAAGACCTCTGCCGGCGCCGTCATGCACCTGCCTATCGCGCAGGTTCCTAATATCGCCCGTGCGCTCGACGACCTCAAGGCTGCTGGCTTTTGGGTGGGCGGTGCTTCCGAGCACGCCGAGGGCAGCTGCTGGGATGCTCCCTTCGAGGGCCGCGTGGCGCTCGTCATGGGCTCCGAGGGCGACGGCATCTCGCGCCTGGTGCTCGAGAAATGCGACTTTTTGACCAAGCTTCCCCAGCGTGGCATGACCGAGAGTCTCAACGTTGCCCAGGCGACCACCGCGCTGTGCTTTGAGTGGCTGCGCCGCAATGCCGGCGAGCTCATGGGGGAGGAGTAGCGCATGTCCAAGAAGAACCGCGCCAAGTCCAAGGCCAAGCGCTTTGGCGAGGGCTCGGCCAAGCCGATTGTTTCGGCTGCGACCTATGGCGTGGGCGGCAATGCGTTTGCGCAGGCTATCGCCGACCCAGTCTCGACGGTGCACTCCAATAAGCCCGAGCTGCTGGTGGTCGACGGTTACAACGTGATCCACTGCACGCCGCGCTACGAAAAGCTCGTGTACGACCATTCCGACGATCCGTATTCCAGCGACGTTCACGATATGGCGCGCACTGCCCTCATCAACGACGTCGCCGCCTTTGCCCAGGGCCGCTACGAGGCCGTGATCGTGTTCGACGGCGCGGGCAATATCTCCAACGAGCGCCCCAACCTGCCGGCCCGCGGCGTGCGCATCGAGTTCTCGCCGACGGGCGTATCGGCCGATACCGTGGTGCAGAAGCTCTGCATCGAGGCGCGCGAGGAAGGCCGCGCGTGCTCCGTGGTATCGAGCGACGGCACGATCCAGGCCGTCGTCATGGGTAAGGGCGTTACGCGCATCTCGAGCCGTATGCTGGTGGACGAGATCAAACAGATCGATAACGACGTTCACGAGGCAGAGGAAGCTCCGCAGATCAAGATGACCCTGGGCAGCCGCCTGAGCCCCGATGCCCTGGCCAAGCTCAAGGCCCTGCGCGGGAGGTAGGGGAGCTGACGGCGCGACGCTGTCTCGCTAACTCCATTCAGCGATGTCGATCATTCTACGGAGGCGCCATGTAAGCGCCTCTTTTAGATATGGCAGCCTTGCCGTGAGCGCGTCGTTTCTGGACAGAATCTCGATTGCCTCGTCAACGAAGCCTTCGAGTTTGTCGCCGTCAAACCAGCCCATGTCCTCGACGAGCAACATTTGTTTGGCGGGGCTTGAATGAAATTGTGCGCTGGTAAAACTGTGCTCTCCCGCCCTAAGCTCCTCAAGAGAAATGTTGCACCAGAGCGATGAGCCCGAATCGAAGATGGGGGCAGGTCTGCAGGTTAGCGTGTTGACGTTTCGCACAAGGCCAAAGTTACGCCAATGGCGGTCATAGTTGGCAATGATGTCGTCACATACGATCATGCGGTCAAGGGCATCCTTGACGCCTGTCACCCCGAGCTCCTCGCAGTTTGCTACATATCGCTCGTAGTCGGTTAGCCGTTCATCTGCGTTTGCGTGCTGGTTTACATAGAACGCAGGGACATACTCTTCTTCATCAGTTAAGAAGACATCGCATGTGCTCAGGGCGGAAGTGCCCGTGCCCTCGAGCGAGTAAGGCACATAATCGCAGGTGTTTAGGATGCGACGGTGGAGCGTGGTCGCCACCAGCTCGTTATAAGGTTCCTGGTTCAGGTGCGCTCCTGCCTTATGCGGAATTCGACGCCCGCCCTCGCATGTCCAGTACTTTTGAAGATTGCCGTCCGAGGTGTTATCGGGTTTTGCGGCGGCTGCTTTACCCTCTGGGGCGAAGGGTGCAATGGTTAGCGAGACGTCATCAAAGGCATTATTGAAGAAATTGATATCTTCCCACGCGAGGCCGGAGTCTTGGGGCCTAATCCAATACTGGTCGGATAAGGAGAGGCCAAGATTTCGCTGTACGAGTTCATCGGGAACATCGACTGCGGCTTCTGCAAGCAGGGAGGCAAGCCCAATGCGTGCGAGCGGGATACCGCGGCTGCGCCACCAGATGCGGAAGGAGTCGAGCGATATGGGGCTATTAGGGCCAAATACTCCAATAGGGGCGTGGGCGTAATCGATGTCGGCACCGATGTGGGTAAAGTCTTTTCGCGATGTGCTGTAGACCAGCTGAGCGACCTCGTGCGTGCGATTCATGAGGGTGAACGCGATCTCGCTCTTACCGTGGCCGCGGCGGGGACGTCCCCCCGTTTTGGTCACGGAGCGGAGTCGCGTGTCGACGCTGTCTTTGTCGATGAGCCATACACCAGAAGCCTTGCGGGCCTCAAGTGCTCCGTTTTTTATGAGCTCCTGCACCCTGCGCGGAGTGATGCCGAGCAGCTCGGCGGCTTCCTTGGTAGTAAGCATCACGAAACCCTTCGTCAAAACGAATAGTTTTATATATAGCAATTGTAATTAAAACTATTCGTTCTGACGAATGGTTTTGAGATTGAGGGCGAACCGACAGAAATGAACGGGCCTGGTACCTGTTGTTGCTGGATTTTGCATATTTGTATAACGCCGTGTGGCCTGTTGCGCCCCGTCCGTAATTCCTTTATTCTTAACAGGCTTCGCGCGAAAGCGCCAAGTGTGCCAGTGTGGCGCAACGGTAGCGCAACTGATTTGTAATCAGTGGGTTGCAGGTTCGATTCCTGTCACTGGCTCCATGAGTTTCCGCAGGTCAGAGGCGGTATAGCCTCTGATTCTGCCTTCTCGTGCAACAGCTCATGCAACAAACATGCAACAATTAAATCGAAATTGTATTTGGATGCGTTTTGTGACCGATAGTCATTGTCAACAAACGCGTGCAATGAAGCGGGAAAAGTCAAGCTTACAGTTGCTGTCTCCATTAGAGTTTTCGGGCTTTGTCTCTATAACTGGGATAGGGTGGAAAGTGACCAAGGCGCTGAGAGCTCCGATGCTGCTTCTCGAAAGACCGCGCACCGTGCACGGCTCTCTTTCCTGTAGCCCATGGGTATTACTATGGTTTAGATTTAATTTGGCGTGAGAGGTCAAGAGCGACAAGGATTTCCCGTCGTTTGTGAGCAAGCCGATCGAAAGGACTCATGATGATTAATAGCGTAGAGGATCCAACGGTTGCCAATATTTTGTCGACCGATATGCTAAAAATCTATGACATTCCTCGTTACCAGCGCGAATATACTTGGAATCAGCGCGACTGGGCGAATCTCTATGACGATATCACCCAAAACGACGCCGGCTACTTTCTGGGCTCGTTTATTGTCGTGAACGGGACTGTGAATTCCAAGATGGATACCATTCACTATGAAGTTATCGATGGCCAGCAACGCCTGACGACGCTCAGCCTTCTCCTTGCCGCCCTCTATACTCGCATCATGGAGCATAAGGATTCTATCGATGACGACATGATGTTGGATGATATCCGACCCCTGCGCAATCGTCTGATCTTGAAATCTGACAAGTCAATGACGCGCGTTATTCCTCAGGTTCAGAATCATAACCTTGAGGATTACCGCTGGATCTTGAAGGAACATATCGGCCTAGATGCGGTTATGCAAAAGCCGAAGTTCCTTGGTCTGAGAAAGATGTCTAAGGCATTCAACTACTTTTACGATCGACTGGGTGAGGACGTTGGAGGCAGGGACGGAATCGAGTGCGTTCGCTGCCTCCTTGATATCTGCAGGCTGGTGTGCTCGGCGGTCGTGGTCCAGATTACCGTCGATAGCCATGCTGACGCCTACACCTTGTTCGCGTCCCTTAACAACCGCGGTGTTCCCTTGAGCGCCGTCGACCTTATCAAAAACATGCTTCTCGGCAAGGTTGCCGGGGTGGATGACGGACAGCTCGACTATTACTTTGAACGCTGGCAGGAAGTGCTCCACAATCTCGGCGATGACTACAAGACGCAGGAGCGCTTCTTCCGCCAGAACTACGATGCCTTCCGCCGGGAGGTGAACAAGCCATTTATCGGCGAATCTGGCTCCCAACTCCCCCTCGGTTCCGTTGCCACGCGTTCCAACCTTCTGAAAATCTACGAGAAGCGGATGGAAGCCGATGACGGCGCCCTTAAGGTGTTGGACGAGCTGACGGAGAATTCCGCACTCTACTCGAAGATCATTGGACTCGATCAAGAGGGCCCGGATTCCGAGCTTTCGAATCAGCTTTTGGAGCTTTCGAGAGCCCAGGGCGTCGCATCTTACCTGATGCTGTTGCTCCTTTTCAAGAAGCAGAACCAGTTGGAGCTAAAAGATGAAACCCTCGCGCTTCTTGTTAAGCTTCTCGTTTGCTTCTTTGTCCGACGTAACCTCACCGATACGCCTCCCACACGTGACCTTGAGAGACTCTTCATCAGTATTTGCGAGAGCCTCGAAAGCGAGGGTCTCAAGGGCATTGCAGCCGCGGAGTACATCAAGAAGCGCCTCGTCGACGTGTCTGCCAGTGACGCTTCCTTCAAAGAACGTCTTGAGGGGCCGATTTACGACGTCAATCCCGATATGACGCGCTACATCCTTACTGTTATTGCATCTCCGAGCGTCACGAAAGAGATGAAGCCACTTTGGGAACGATACGCCTCCGGAAACTACGTCTGGACAATTGAGCACATCTTCCCACAGGGCAAGAACATTCCAGATGAATGGGTGAAGATGGTTGCGGACGGCGACATGTCTAAGGCGATTGAGGTGCAGGAGAAGCAGGTCCACACGCTTGGAAATCTAACCATCACCGGGTATAACTCAAAGCTGAGCAACATGCCCTTTGTGACCAAGCGAGACCGCAAGGATGTCTACGGGGCGAATGTCGGATACCGCAACGGGTTGAACCTGAACGACGAGTTGGTAAACACGGATACCTGGACCAGCGAGCAGATTCAGGAGCGCACAGACAAGCTCGTTGGACTCACTTTGAAAGCTTTTGACTTTGACGAGATTGAGTTCTAGTGAGCGCCAGCCAATATCTTGGGGACATTCAGCCCAAACGAGTCAATCTCAATCCGTAACATCTAGACCGGTATTTCTCTTCAAGCTGTTACAGATTGAGATGCTAAAACGGGTTGGCGGGTAATATCTCGATCTGTAACACGAAGAGGCTGAAAACCGTTCTTACTGTTACAGAATGAGACGTAAGCTGGGGTCTCTGCGAAACATCTCGATCTGTAACAGATAGGGGAGAAAATGTTCTCTAGATGTTACAGATTGAGATAAAGGCCGGACCGGTCCCGGTCATTCTGGTCGAGCGTGGATTATCGGACATACGAGCGTGGAAAATCTCCCGCCTGGTGAATGAGCGTGGATAATCTGCCACTTTTGCCTTGGGGGCACGCCAAAGGTGGGAGATTATCCACGCTTGATTTTAAACGGGAGAAAATCCACGCTCGATTCTGCCGGGCCCGATCACGACCTATATATAGGTGCAAATGAACCGTTATCGAAGTTCGTTCCTTCCGGCGTACTCCACTGTGACAAAGTGTTCCCTCGGGAAATGTCATCCGCGTAGCGAAATCCACCGTCCCTCATATCCCAACTCAACAAAACAGCAGGTCAAAGGTATATAGATACGCCCGGGGCCGTGTATCTATAGGTTTTCGTTGACAGCCCCCAAGGTTGCATCGTATTATCTTTTTCGTTCGCGGGGGCGGCGGTCCAAAAGACCAAAGAACCTGCGGATACTTGAACGATTGGGAGTTTGCCCGAGTGGTTAATGGGGACGGGCTGTAAACCCGTTGGCTCTGCCTACATAGGTTCGAATCCTATAGCTCCCACCCGTCAAGTGCCTGTATAGCTCAGTCGGTAGAGCACTTCGTTGGTAACGAAGAGGTCACCAGTTCAAGTCTGGTTGCAGGCTCCATCCGGCGGTGTAGCTCAGTTGGTTAGAGCACACGGTTCATACCCGTGGCGTCACTGGTTCGAATCCAGTCACCGCTACCATAGGTAACACGGTGGCTTCTCAATAGTATGTTGAGAGGCCACTATGGTATAAAGGCAAAGTCCCGTCCGGGGACGACCTGTTTAGAGGAGGGCTTTATGGCCAAAGAGAAGTTTGAGCGCACTAAGCCGCATGTTAACATCGGCACCATTGGTCACGTCGACCACGGCAAGACCACGCTGACCGCTGCCATCACCAAGGTTCTCTCCGAGACCGAGGGCTGCAAGGCTGACTTCACTGCGTTCGAGAACATCGACAAGGCTCCCGAGGAGCGCGAGCGCGGCATTACGATCTCCGTCTCCCACGTCGAGTACGAGACTGCTGCCCGTCACTACGCTCACGTTGACTGCCCGGGCCACGCTGACTACGTCAAGAACATGATCTCCGGTGCTGCTCAGATGGACGGCGCTATCCTGGTCATCGCCGCTACCGACGGCCCCATGGCTCAGACCCGCGAGCACATCCTGCTCGCCCGTCAGGTCGGCGTTCCCTACATCGTCGTCTTCCTGAACAAGTGCGACATGGTCGACGATGACGAGCTCATCGACCTCGTCGAGATGGAGACCCGTGAGCTCCTCTCCGAGTACGATTTCCCCGGCGACGACATCCCCGTCATCCGTGGCTCCGCTCTGGGCGCTCTCGAGGGCGACGCCAAGTGGATGGACGCCATTCGCGAGCTCATGAAGGCCGTCGACGAGTACATCCCGACGCCTGCTCGTAACAACGACCTCCCGTTCCTGATGGCCGTTGAGGACGTTATGACCATCTCCGGCCGTGGTACCGTTGCTACTGGCCGTGTCGAGCGCGGTGAGCTCAAGCTCAACGAGCCCGTCGAGATCGTCGGCATCAAGGATACCCAGAACACCGTCGTTACCGGTATCGAGATGTTCCGTAAGTCCATGGACTTCTGCGAGGCTGGCGACAACGTCGGTCTGCTGCTCCGCGGCATCAAGCGTGAGGATATCGAGCGCGGCCAGGTTCTCTGCAAGCCCGGTTCGGTTACCCCGCACACCAAGTTCACCGGCGAGATCTACGTTCTGACCAAGGAGGAGGGCGGCCGTCACACCCCGTTCTTCGATGGTTATCGTCCTCAGTTCTACTTCCGTACCACCGACGTTACCGGTACGGTCAAGCTCCCCGAGGGCACCGAGATGGCTATGCCTGGTGACCACATCACCATCGAGGGCGACCTCATCCACCCGATCGCCATGGAGGAGGGCCTGCGCTTCGCTATCCGCGAGGGTGGCCACACCGTCGGTTCGGGCATCGTCTCCACGATCATTGAGTAAATTAGCTCTTTGATATAGCTGACTTAGAGAACCCGGCACTTATATGGGTGCCGGGTTCTTTTCTGCAATGGATATTGAGCCGTTGTTGGTGTCGAGAGGATCGATAATGGTCCTGGATGCACCGTCGATTAGCTCTCGATGGCTTCATTGATGTGTTCCAAATATGAATGGATCCACCGAGAACCAATTGACTCGAGGTTTTCATTGACAGCACTTACGTGGAGCTGATAAAGTAACAACTCGTGCCCGTACGGGGCGGAAATGAAAGGTTCAGGATACATGCGTACTCTAGTTACTCTTGCGTGCACTGAGTGCAAGCGCCGCAACTATACGACCACCAAGAACAAGTCGACCATGCCTGATCGTATGGAGATCAAGAAGTATTGCCCCTGGTGCCGTCATCACACGCTGCACAAAGAGACTCGCTAGTCTCTAGTCACATACGCCAGTAGTTCAATTGGTAGAGCATCGGTCTCCAAAACCGAGTGTTGAGGGTTCGAGTCCTTCCTGGCGTGCCAGTCATTATTCCGTAAGCTCCCACTTGGGGGCTTACGGTTTACTCATGTATAAGCGCATTGCGCGGAGGTAACCCAAATGGCCAACAAGAAGAACAAGAAGAAGGCTCAGCAGCCGGCACCTGCCAACAAAGCTGCCGCCAACTCCAAGGTTGAGGCCAAGAAGGCCGTTGCCAAGAAGAACGAGAAGGCTGCGAAGTCCAAGAAGAACGAGAAGCCTGGTTTCTTCGCCCGCACCAAGAAGTATTTCGCTTCGGTCAAGTCCGAGATGAAGCGTGTCACGTGGCCCGATAAGAAGGAGCTCGTGAACTACTCGGTTGTCGTTTGCGCTTCTCTGATCGTCGTCGGCGTCGTCATCGCTCTGCTCGATGCTGGCTTTGGCGAGGCTCTTGCTCTGTTCTCTGGATTGAGGGGCTAAACCATGTCTAAGCGTTGGTACGTCGTTCACACTTACTCTGGATACGAGAACCGCGTTAAGTCCGATCTCGAGCATCGTATCGAGACCATGGGCATGCAGGACCGTATCTTTGATATCGAGATTCCTATGGAGCGCGTCACCGAGATTAAAGAGGGTGGCAAGCGTGAGACCAAGGATTCCAAGATTATCCCGGGTTATGTCCTGGTCCGCATGGAGATGGATGACGATGCTTGGACGTGCGTTCGTAACACGCCTGGCGTCACCGGTTTCCTAGGCGGCAACGGCAAGCCCGCTCCGCTTTCCCGCGACGAGTACAACAAGATGACTCGTCGTCCCGGTAAGGGCGATTCGCCCAAGCGCACCTCGGTTGATATTCAGGTCGGCACGTCCGTCCGCGTCACCGATGGCCCGCTTACCGACTTTGATGGCAAGGTCTCCGAGGTTAACACCGAGGCTGGCAAGCTCAAGGTCACGCTGATGATCTTTGGCCGCGAGACGCCGGTTGAGCTCGACTTTAACCAGGTCGCTGTCATCGCTTAAGTTTTGGTCCGTTCGCGCGAGCGTGCTTCTTCTGTGACTGCTCATCTCAGGAGTGCTTCTAACACGTGCGTGCTTACGATATAGCAAGTACTTCACACTCGTGATTCGAAAGGAATGACCATGGCTGAGAAGAAGGTTGCCAACGTCATTAAGCTCCAGATTCCTGCTGGTGCAGCTAACCCCGCTCCTCCCGTCGGCCCCGCCCTGGGCGCTGCTGGCGTGAACATCATGCAGTTCTGCCAGGCCTTTAACGCCGAGACGCAGGACAAGAAGGGCGACATCATCCCCGTTGAGATCTCTGTCTACGAGGATAAGTCCTTCTCCTTCATCACCAAGACCCCGCCGGCGGCTCACCTCATCAAGAAGGAGCTGAACCTCAAGTCTGGTTCCGCTAAGCCCCAGGCCGACAAGGTTGGTCAGCTCTCCCAGGAGCAGCTCACCAAGATCGCCGAGATCAAGATGCCGGACCTCAATGCCAACGACATTGACGCCGCTAAGAAGATCATCGCCGGTACCGCCCGTTCCATGGGCGTCACCATCGCTGAGTAGCGATTTCTTTTGGTAACGACGGGTGCTCCGACCGGGGCGCCCGTTAAATGTGTGCAATAGGGCACACGATACGATGTGGGAGGGCTCACGCCCGTTTAACCACAGGAGGTAATGCACATGGCTAAGCATGGTAAGAGCTATAACGCCGCTGCCGAGAAGATCGACCGCGCCACGCTCTACACCCCCCTTCAGGCTGCCAAGCTCATCAAGGAGCTCGACACCGCCAAGTTCGACGAGACCGTCGAGGCCCACTTCCGTCTGGGCATCGATACTCGTAAGGCTGACCAGAACATCCGTGGTTCCATCTCCCTGCCCCACGGCACCGGCAAGACCGTTCGTGTTGCCGTCTTCGCCGAGGGCGAGAAGGCCCGCGAAGCCGAGGCTGCCGGCGCCGACATCATCGGTTCCGACGAGCTCGTCGCCCAGATCCAGAAGGGCGAGATCAACTTCGACGCCGCTATCGCTACGCCGAATATGATGGCCAAGGTTGGCCGCATCGGTAAGATCCTTGGTCCCCGTGGCCTCATGCCGAACCCCAAGCTCGGTACTGTGACCATGGACGTCGCCAAGATGGTCTCCGAGCTCAAGGCTGGCCGCGTTGAGTACCGCGCCGACCGCTACGGCATCTGCCACGTGCCCCTGGGCAAGAAGTCCTTCTCTGAGCAGCAGCTCGTCGAGAACTACGCTGCCCTGTACACCGAGATTCTGCGCGTCAAGCCCTCTTCTGCTAAGGGCAAGTACGTCAAGTCCATCTCCGTGTCTTCCACCATGGGCCCTGGCGTCAAGGTCGATCCCGCTGTCCAGCGTGACTTCCTGGCTGAGTAACTGCTAGTTACTGCCTGAGTACAGCAAGCATTGCTAAAGAAACCCGGTTCTGCCTTGTGCAGGACCGGGTTTCTTGCTATCGCGTCAAAGGCACCATAAAGGGGACAGTGTCCCCTTTATGGTGGTTACCAGGGTGTTTTGGCTGTTGAAGACTCGATGGCTTCGTGGCGTTTGAGCTCGCGGCGCATGGTTTGTGAGTTGAGCCAAGCTGCTTGCCAGCCGCGGATGGGGTAGTGCGTCTGGTCGAGCTCAAACTGCGTATAGCCGCAGGCGTTGATGATCGTCGTTCCACACACATGCTGACGCTCGCGCTGAAAATCGCAACCGTAGCTTTGGTGCACATGCCCGTGCACCATGTAGTCGGGATTCCAGGATTCGAGTGCTGTGTTAAAACACTCGAATCCTCGATGCGGCAGATCGTCCAGATCACCCATACCGGCGGCGGGTGCATGGGTAAGCAGAATGTCGCACCCGCCGACCATCCTAACCTTACGCGACAGCTTACGCATGCGCTTGGACATCTCGCGTTCGGTGTACATGTTGGCGCCGTCGCGATAACGCATGGACCCGCCAAGGCCCGCAATGCGAATCCCTCGGTACGTGTACACGCTGTCCTCTACGCAGATACATCCACCCGGTGCATGACGTGCGTAGCGGTCATCGTGATTGCCGCGCACGTAGATGAGCGGTTTGTTGATGACCGTAACCAAAAACTCAAGATAGTCCGGGTCCAGATCGCCGGCGGACAAAATCAGGTCGACTCCCTCAAAGCGTTCCTTGCGAAAGCACTCCCAAAGGCATCGTTCTTCGGTATCGGCTATGGCAAGGATTTTCATAGGGCAGGGACTTTCGGCTCATCGTCGAGCTGCGGAATGGTGCCTACCACGTTGTCCGCCAGCCAATTCATCTCGACAATCTGCGTGCTCAGCAGCGGAGGGAAGCCTTCGATCTGTACCACGCCGTTCTGGCTATGGAGCTCGCCGCCAAAGGGGTTGATGGATCCCTCAACAATGCCGTTGCGGAGCAACTGCACGAGTTTGCGCGTCTGGTAGGGTAGGCCCGGAGCGTAACGGATGTCGATAACGCCGGAGCTCATGCCGTACCAGTAGTTGACGGCACGCACTTGGTTGTCGTCGCTGGTCTCGTCCCACGTGCCGTGCAGAAGGCTGCGAACGATGAGCTCGTAGTAACGGCCCCAGTTCCATACGGGCATGGCGATGCCGGTGACTTTGCCGTCGACCAAGCGGTGAAGCCCGTAGGCCGTTGGGTCTTCGAGCGACTTTGACATGTCAGCGCTGGTCATGACGCTTACGCCTTCGCGGCACATGGCTTCGGCAAGACCACCGGCGGGAACATCGCCCCAGGTGAGGATGACCTGCGCGCGCGGGTCGAGCAGCGAGGCGCCAATCGCAAAGGCGTTGATCTCGCTGAGTGCGCCCGAGGCGAAGACCGACGCGTGGTAGCCGATGCGGTGGTTGTCCGCCATGCTGGCGGCAAGGGCGCCCAGGAGGAACTTGGCCTCGTACATCTTGCCAAAGTACGAACGGACGCTTTGATGGGGAAGGCCGATAGAGCAGTTGAGGAACCGAACCCGGGGATACTCAACGGCAGCCCTGAGCGTGTATTCCATCAGGCGGTGCGAGGTCGAGAAGATGACGTTTGCTCCATGTTTGACAGCCGTTTCCACGGCGGCGTAGAACACATCCGGATCGTGACAGTCCTCGAACGCCTCGGTGCGCACGATACCGCCAAAGTGCTCATCGAGATACTGACGCCCTTGGTCGTGCAGGCTGTCCCAGCTCGACGTCGCACAGGGGAACTCATGGATAAAGGCGATGCGCAGGGGGTTGGCCGTCGAGTAGACGGTCTTGCCCATAAAGAAGTTGAGCACGCCAGAGGTGGACTTGGCGGGCGTCTCCTCCTCGTCGACGCTCGGTGCTTCGACAAGATCGACCTTGTCCTCGTCATTTTTGCCGGCAATGACCAGCTCGCGCCAGATCTTGCACAGGCGGTTTACGACGATATCCGTTGGCGTATCCAGCAGGCGGTCCTGGTTGTACACATTGAGGTACACGAGCATGGCGTCGGCAGGCGTAATGTCCAGGTGGTCGCCGCCTGCGCGAAGGTAGGCGCGCTTAAAGAGCAGGAAGGTGTGGCGCAGGTAGTCGACCTTTTTCTGCGGCCATTTTTCGATAAGGTTCTGACCGAGCATCTTGGCGAGCGTTTCGTAGCTTCCCTCACGCGAGAACTCGATCTCGTATAGGGGGCAGACGCGCCAAAACGCGCAGAACTCGCCGTACAGGCGGCTTTCGACGGAATCCCATGTGCCGGGGTAGAGACGGGTGACCTTGGCCGAAACCGTCGGGGCGTCTAGGAATTTGAGGACACTGACGCGTTTGTTGCCTTCTTGGACATAGAACCGATGCATGAACTCGGTGACGATGACGGGGTCGCGATAGCCCTCGGTCACCTGGATGTCGTAGAGGTTGGACCACTTGCGGGCGAACTCGGTGCTAAACGGAAGCAGGGGCATAAAGTTACACGAAAAGGCGGACTGACGGCCCTTGGTGACCGTGCCGACGACCATTTCGAGCGGAATATCCCGCAGGCCGACATTCTCTCGCTGACCTAAGGGGAGCTGAGCAACCAAGCTATCGAGGTCCGTAAGGTATGGATGCTCGCTTTGGCTAATGGCGCGTCGACGTCCTTGCTCGCCGCGCTTGCGTGCTTGACGATAGGCCTCTTCCATAATGTTGCTCCCTTAGTCGTTTAAACAACTATATGAACCATGGTACCACGAATGAAAACCACTACAAAGATGCCTGACCCCTTTGCGGTGGTTTAGGCGATGATGGGGGCGATGGCGCGGATGCAGGCGTCGGCTGCCGTGAAGGTGGTGCTGTCGTCGCTGACGATAAAGATGATCTTTCCTTTGATGCCAAAGTCGCCGATTTCGCTAAAGAGTACGTAGGGCTCCTTGTCAAAGCCCGAGATGGGAAGCACGGCGGCCTTGGTGGCGCTGGTCAGCTCGTCTGCCAGTGCGTCGAGCGAGGCCCACTTGGACGTGTCCTTTATGGCAACGGGCACAGCCACACGCCCAAAGGGCATGAGGTGCACGAGCGTGTTCTTGGAGATATTTGAGTTGGGGACGATGATAATCTGCCCGCAGGCGTCTTCGATGGTCGTATGACGCCAAGTGATGTCTTGGACCACGCCGGATACGCCGCCGACCTCGATATTGTCGCCGGGTTTGATGATGCCCATAAAGGTCACTTGCATGCCGCCGATAAGGTTTGACAGCGTGTCCTGAAAGCCGAGCGAGATGGCGATGCCGCCGACGCCAAGAGCGGCGACGAGCGCGTTTGCGTTAATGCCAAAGCAGTTGTCGAGGATAAAGCTGCCGCCAATCATCCAGATGACGGCGCGCGCGATGTTGATGAAGATACTCGATGCCGGAAGCGGGTTATCGTCTCGGTTAAGCAGATGGTTCAGGGTCTTGGATACGACCTTGGCGGCGACGGCGGTGCCTATCGCCAAGATGACGGCCCAGATGATGTTGTGGACCCACCGTTGCTCAAAGAAATGAAGAATCGGCTCAAACAATTCCATGTAGGGAAAACCTCCTAATGATCGTCCAACCATGATACCCACCAAGAAGCCCGTCCGATCAAATTCGGACGGGCTTCTGTGCTCGATATAAGGTTTACGCGGTGGGGCTGCAAGGCCCGGCGGTGTAGCTTAGCGTCGACGCTTCCAGATAATGCCGAGAATGATGACGATGATGCCGCCGATAAGGCACGCGCCAACTACTGCCAGCGTGCGGTCTCCCGTTGCGGCGAGCTTACCGGTCGTCTTCTTGGCGATGACCTTCGTGGTCGTCGTGTCCGTCTTAGGCGAGGGCTTAGGCGTCGGGGTCGGTGTGGGCGTGGGGTCCACGGCAGTAGCACCCAAAGCTGATGGTGCCCGCGAGCGAGGCCATCTTGCTCTCCCAGCCGTCCTGCCCAATCAGCGCCCTTAGGGCTGACTCGCAGGTACCCCACTCGGTGTGCTTGGTGGCGTTTGCGAAGGTGGGGAAGTCGGTCGTGTTGGTGATGATGTAGTTGTTGGTGGCGACGGTATAGGTCTTGGCGGGGTCGAGCGTGCTGCCATCCTTGGTGAGCGTGGCACTCACGATGCGCTTGTCTTCGGACTGCGTCCAATCGATTGTCACGTTGATGCCGCCGAAGGAAAGGACACTGCCGGAGTCGTCGCGCCACTTGTACGTGTCTTGCGCCTCCTGCTCGGTGTGGCCGGCCGCCACGTAGGCTTGCTGAAGCTCGTAGCTGTGATTGCACTCGTCGCTGATCTGCAGCGAGTGCTCGAGCGCTGCGAGGAAGTCCGCGCCGGTCATGGTCCAGGTCTCCACGGTGTTGCCGTAGGGCGAGATGGCGATGACGTTGCCGGCGGTCACGTTGCCCGCCGCGATGCCGCCGCGGATGCCTCCAGCGTTTTCGATAGCGAGGTCCGCGCCCGTCAGGGCAAGATAAGAGCCGCAAATCACGTGGCCGATGGTCTGGGCCTTGGTGGTGTCGCCCTCCTTGCTGGGACGGAAATCGGTGGTGCGCACCATTTCCCAACCATGCGTGCCTGCGGCGTCCTCGCCGTAGAAATAGTTGGTGGTGGATGTGCCGAGCACCTTGTTCGATTCGTTTTCAAAGTCCTCGTCGAGCGGCTTGATCTTGTTGCGGACGGCTTCAAGGCGGCTTTGGTAGTCGGAGCCCTTGTCGGGGTCTGCCAAAAGGTCGTTGACGTTCTTGGCGGTGTAGAGCTTCTCGTTGCTGTCGTCTGCAGGGACCGTGACCGTGTCATCGTCGGTCGTCTCGGTGCCATTCGTGTCGTATTTGTACGGAATGGAAAGCAGTCCCACCTCGGCAAAGGCACTGCCCGCCTCGACAACGTGGATTGTCTTGCCGTCGGCTCCCGTCACCTTCTCGTTAAGGTTGATGTGCTCGTGGCCTGCGATAAGGGCATCGACGCCACGGAGTCGCGTGGCAAAGGTCTTGGCGTCGAGCGTGTGCGCGATACACACAACAACATCGCAGCCCTCCCTGCGCAGCTGCTCTGCCTCGGTATTGATGGCGTTCGCGGCACTCGAGAAGCTGGTGCCCGCGACCAGGTCCGCGCGCAGCGAGGAACCTAGCGACTCATCCATGGCACCCACGACGCCGACCTTGATTTTGTAGTCGAATGTGGAGTGATCTTCGCTATCCTCCCAGGTGCGATCGAGCGTCTTCGTGATGCTCGAGCTCCATACGCCGCTCGTAGACTTCGCGTTCGCGCAGAGCATGGCGAAGGGCGTGCCGGTGGTGCTGTAGCCGGTCATGGTGCGGAGTTTGTCCGCACCGTAGCTCCAGTCGTGGTTGCCTGGCGTGGTCGCGTCGTAGCCGTCGGCGTAGAAGGTGTCCATGAGCTCGGCGATGCTCTTGCCCTCGCTCATGGTGGCGAAGGACTGTCCGTGGAAGGTGTCGCCCGCATCGAGCAAAAGATCGGGGACGCTGCTTTGGGCGCTATAGAGAACCGCCAGCCCATCAAAGCCCACAGTGCCGGTGCCCTTGCTTGCGTTGTAGCTGTACTTGTAGCTGCCGTGGATGTCGTTGGTGTGCATGACGGCCACGGAGCCGTCAATAGCGGCGGGCAGGTTCCCCGCGAAAGCGAGGCTTGGGATGCCTGCGAGCGCGCCGGCAAACAACGCGGTGGCTAACGCAAGGCGGGGGGAGTCTTTTCATGGCAGTTTCCTTAGTCCTTAGCCAGAATGTCTGGTTGAATATCGGATTATCGACATAATATGCGAAAACCGCCGCAAGGGCGCCTGTCCCTTAGCGGCGGTTTTGACGTTTGCGCAGATAAAACCTGCCAAAAAAACCTGTCCCTTTTTGGTAGGTTTAGCTCAGCAGCATGCGGTCGTTGGCGAGCTCGCCGCCCGAGACCTCCTCGAACTTCTGCAGCAGGTCGGCTACGGTGAGCGACTTCTTCTCATCGCCCGCCACGTCGTAGATCACGTGGCCTTCGTGCATCATGATCAGACGGTTGCCCAGACGGATGGCGTCGTTCATGTTATGCGTGACCATGAGCGTGGTCAGGTGGTTCTCGTCGACGATCTCCTCGGTCAGGTTGAGCACCTTAGAGGCCGTCTTGGGGTCGAGGGCCGCCGTGTGCTCGTCGAGCAGCAGCAGACGCGGCCTGGTGAGCGTGGCCATCAACAGGGTGAGTGCCTGGCGCTGGCCGCCCGAGAGCAGGCCGACCTTGGCGTTGAGACGCGTGTCCAGACCAAGGTCCAGGCGCTTGAGCAGCTCAACGTACTCATCTTTCTCGGCCTTGGTGACGCCCCACGAAAGGCCGCGACGCTGGCCGCGACGCTTGGCGAGGGCCAGGTTCTCGGCAATCTGCATGTCGGCAGCGGTACCGCGCATGGGGTCCTGAAACACGCGGCCCAGGTACTTGGCGCGCTGCGACTCGCTCAGGCGCGAGATGTCGGTGCCGTCGAGCTCAATAACGCCCGAATCGAGTGGGTACACGCCGGCGATCATGTTGAGCAGCGTGGACTTGCCGGCGCCGTTGTCGCCGATCACGGTTACAAAGTCGCCGTCATTCAGGGTGAGGTCGACGCCGGTGAGCGCGCGCTTCTCGGTGACGGTGCCCTTGTTAAAGGTCTTCTTGACGTGCGAGAGCTTAAGCATCTGCCTCATCCCCCTTCGTGTAGGAGCTGCGGAGCTTATAACGCTCCCAAACCACGGGCACGCACAGGGCCACAGCGACAATTACGGCGGAGAGCAGCTTCATGTCGTTGGCGTCCATGCCCAACTGCAGCACGATGGCGCGGATAAGGAAGTACACCACGGAGCCAAAGACGGCGGAGGCAAGACGGACGCTAAACTGCGTGAGGCCGCCGGGCAGCAGACGGCCGAGCACCTCACCGATAACAATGGCGGCAAGACCGATAACGATGGCACCGGTGCCCATACCAATGTCGGCATACTTTTGGCTCTGGCAGATGAGCGCGCCCGAAAGGCCGATGAGGGCGTTGGAGAGCACGAGGGCGATCATCTTGGTGGAGTTGGTGTTGACGCCCAGAGCGCGGATCATGTACTCGTTGTTGCCGGTGGCGCGCAGCGCCGAGCCGATCTCGGTGCCAAAGAACCAATACAGGATGGCAACGATAGCCACGGCGAGCAGGATGCCCAAGATGATGGCAACGGTGGACTGCGGCAGACCGGTCATATTGCTGACGGCCGAGAACACGGTGCCCTTGGCAAGAATGGGCGTATTGGACTTGCCCATGATGCGCAGGTTGATGGACCACAGGCTGATCTGGGTGAGGATTCCGGCGAGGATCGCGGGAATCTCGAAGACGGTGGTCAGAATGCCCGTGACGGCGCCCGCGATGGCGCCGGCGCACATGCCGGCCAGCACGGCGAGCAGCGGGTCGACGTTGTTATTGACGATGAGCACAGCGCAGACGCAGCCGCCGAGGGCAAAGCTGCCGTCGCAGGTCATATCGGGAATGTCGAGCAGGCGGAACGTGATAAACACGCCAAGCACCATAATGCCCCAGAGGACGCCCTGCGAAACGGCGCCCTGCAATGCAATGAGCATGCTTCATACCTCCTAGGATAGGGTGGACACGTGATTCACCATAATAGCGGTAACAATGCATAGAAGAGTTACGGACAGACGTTTTGTTTTACCTGAAACAAGCAGGGCGGACGCCGGTCTACAGCGCCCGCCCCTGTGGCTCAGATATTGAATAACGCGGCTAAAGCGCGAGCACGGGCTCTAGACGCATGCCGCGTATGGCATTACGCGTCCAGGGCGGAAAGGTCGATGCCCAGGGCCTCGGCCATTTCGTCGTTCTTGACGACGACCAGGTCCTTGCTCGAGAGGTGCTTGATCGGCATATCCTCGGGCTTGGCCTCGCCCTTCAGGATCTTAACGGCCATCTCGCCCGCGGCGTAGCCCAGGTCCTCATAGTTGATGGAGAGGGTGAACAGGCCGCCGGCCATGCACATGCCCTCCTCGCCAGTCACGAAGGGAAGCTTGTTCTCCTTGCAGATCTGGCCCACCTGCGAGGCGCCCGCGGCGATGGTGTTGTCGGTGGGGGAGTACAGCGCGTCGACCTTGCCCACGGCAGACTCGACGACGGACTGAATCTCGTTGGAGCTCGAGACGGTGAAGTCAGTGTACTCGAGGCCCAGCTTGTCGAGCTCCTTCTTGGCGGCCTTGATCTGGACGTCGGAGTTGGACTCGGCGGTGCAGTAGAGCAGGCCGACCTTTTTAACGTCGGGCAGGACCTTCTGCATCATCTCGAGCTGCTCGGCGACCGGGGTGAGGTCGGAAGCGCCAGTGACGTTGGTGCCGGGCTTGTCGTTGTCCTGGACCAGGCCGGAGGCGGCGTAGTCGGTGATGGCGCAGCCCACGATGGGGATATCGGCCGTGGCGCCGGCGGCAGCCTGCGCGGCGGGCGTGGCGATGGCGTAAATCAGGTTGACGTTGTCGCCCACAAACTTGTCGGCAATGGACTTACACGTGGACTGGTCGTTCTGGGCGTTCTTCTGGTCGATCTTGACCTTAAGGCCGCTCTCCTTGATGGCCTTGACAAAGCCGTCGTTGGCGGCATCGAGTGCGGAGTGCTCGGTGAGCTGCAGAACGCCGATGGTGTAGTCGGAACCGGCGGCAGCAGAGCCGGAACCAGAGTTGCCGCCGCATCCGGCGAGCGGGGCGAGCGCGAGCAGGCCAGCGGAGACCAGAAGGCTCCTGCGGCTGATGGTGATGTCCTTCATATCATTACCCCCAGTATAAAAATGGCTGGAAACACTGCACTGGGACAAAGTGCAAGTGGAACTATAGTAGCGCTGATGTCCATTTTTACAACAGCCTGGCGGGTTTTTTAATACAGAATCGGATGGGCGGTACGGGTAGTCGAATGGGCGGCGGAGGGTCTTATGCGGCGGAGGAGGTGTCGTCCTCGTCTAGGGCGGCGAAGAGCTTCTTGCCGTCGAGGAGACGTGTGCTGACGTTTCTCATTCGGCCAATCTCTACGGTACGCAACGTGTCATCGGCGCCTCGGGCGTCATAGACCGTTCCCAGCAAATAAGAGATGCCGTCTCGTTGCTTGATGGCAAAGGGACGGAGTGTCATCCGTGCTGCTTCGGTTTCGCCACGCGTCGTGACGCTCGAAATATCAAAACTCACCGTGGTTCCGTGGTCGATGGCCTGCTCGACGAGCTCGCACGTGTCGATACGCTTGATGGGCGTGCGTGTTGCCTTGGTAGCCTTGCTGCCTGCGCTCGGAACGGGTTCGGGTGTATCGAGGTAGCCGCGAACGTCGGCACTCGCCATGGCAACTAAGTGCTGCGCCATGCTCTTGCGGATAGCGATAGGCGTGGAGCGGTTGCGCATGACCATACCGTGGAGCCGGATGATCTCTTCGTCGGCGAGCGGACGGGTAAGAAGTTTGTAGCCCACGCCGCGTTTGTACTCAATTTCGTATCCGGCATGGCGAAGCGCGGAGATGGCGGTGTAGATGCTGCGCCGCGCCGCCGAGATGGGCATGCGGGCGGGGTCGTCGGGATGGGCGAGGCGCCGGATCAACTCATCGGAAAGCATGGCCTTGTCCTCGCCAGTGTTTTCGCTTAATAGTTGCAGGATACGAACGGCGCGATAGGCTGCCATCGAGGCGGCGCCTCTCGTCGTGGTGTCGTAGGTTTCAACAGCGGCTTCGGTCATCGTGCCCACGTCCTTTCCGTTTTGGGTGGCGACGGTATGGAGCCTAGGACGCGGGGCTTTCCCAGGGGCGCAGGGCGCTCTGGGCGGTCGGTAGTCGTCGGCAAACGGCGGGTCGAGTTTTCAACAGCCCTGCTCAACTGACCAAAACCTTGCCAAAAGCTTGACGGATGCTGTTGAAAAAAGCGTCTCTCGACCGATGTCGAGAGACGCTTGTACGATGAGCGTTGGCGTGTGGCGACGCGAGCTAGTGTCCGACGATTAGAAGTCGGCGTTGCCCACGGTGCGCGGGTGCGGCAGGACGTCGCGGATGTTGCCCACGCCGGTCAGATACATGACCAAGCGCTCGAAGCCCAGACCGTAGCCGGCGTGCTTGCAGGAACCGTAGCGGCGCAGGTCAAGGTAGTACTTGTACTGCTCGGGATTCATGCCCAGATCCTTGATGCGGGCCTCGAGCAGATCCAGGCGCTCCTCGCGCTGGGAGCCGCCGATAATCTCGCCGATACCGGGAACCAGGCAGTCGGCGGCGGCGACGGTCTTGCCGTCCTCGTTCATGCGCATGTAGAACGCCTTGATCTCGGCCGGGTAGTCGGTCACGAAGGTCGGGCGCTTAAAGTGCTCCTCGGTCAGGAAGCGCTCGTGCTCGGTCTGCAGGTCGATGCCCCAGCTGACGGGGTAATCAAACTGGTGGCCAGCAGCGACTGCCTGCTCCAGGATCTCGACGGCCTCGGTGTAGGTAACGCGGGCAAAGTCGGAGTTGGCGACATGGTCCAGGCGCTCGAGCAGACCCTTGTCCACAAACTTGTTGAGCATATTGAGCTCGTCGGGGCAGGTTGCCATGACGTCCTTGAGGACGTACTTGAGCATGGCCTCGGCGTTATCCATGTAGTCGTTAAGGTCGGCAAAGGCCATCTCGGGCTCGATCATCCAAAACTCGGCGGCGTGGCGCGTGGTGTTGGAGTTCTCGGCACGGAAGGTGGGGCCAAAGGTGTACACGTCACCAAAGGCCATGGCAAAGTTCTCGGCATTGAGCTGGCCGGACACGGTGAGGCTTGCATGCTTGCCAAAGAAGTCCTGGCTCCAGTCGACCTCGCCGGACTCGGTGAGGGGCGGATTTTTGGGGTCGAGCGTGGTCACGCGGAACATCTCGCCGGCGCCCTCGCAGTCACTCGTGGTGATGATGGGGGTGTTGACGTAGACAAAGCCCTGCTCCTGGAAGAAGCGGTGGATGGCGGCAGCCGCGACAGAGCGGATGCGGAACACGGCGCGGAACAGGTTGGTGCGCGGGCGCAGGTGCTGCTGGGTGCGCAGGAACTCGACGGTTGCGCGCTTCTTCTGCAGCGGGTAATCCGGGGCGCTCGTGCCCTCGACCTCGATGGAGGTGGCAGAAAGCTCGAAAGGCTGGGGCGCATCGGGGGTCAGCTTGACGGTGCCGGTGCAAATGAGTGCGGCCGAGACGTTTTGATGGGCGATCTCGTCGTAGTTGTCGAGTGCCTCGCGGTTCATGACGACCTGCAGGTCGCGGAAGCAGCTGCCGTCGTTGAGCGTAACAAAGCCAAAGTTCTTCATGTCGCGGACGGACTTGACCCAGCCGGCGACGGTGACGGTCTGGCCGCCGAGCGACTCGGCATCGGCATAGAGCTGCGCGATTTTGGTGCGGTTCACGTATCCTCCCATAACGGTTGAATGATAGTTATCCATACAGTTCGATATTCTAGCAGCTCGGCTCATTTGAGCTATACAGATAAAGCATTGGCGGGATGGTTTTTCAAACGAAAAGCGCCCGCGGCCAAATGGTCGCGGGCGCTTGACGAGGTGCCTTTTGGCTGTGTGGCGCGGGGCCTGGCTACTTGGTCTTGGCAACCAGCAGCGGGTCGCCAAGCTTGACGAGCGGGTTGCCGCCGATAAGCGTTCCAGACTCGCCGACATGGTCGATGCTCTTAAGACGATCGAGCTCGGAGACGATGACGGTCACGATGTCCTCGTGACCAGCGGCCTTAATGGCCTCGCGGTCGAAGCTGATGAGCGGCTGGCCTGCCTTGACCACATCGCCCATCTCGACAAAGCGGGCAAAACCCTTGCCGTTCATTTCCACGGTGCCCAGGCCAACATGGATGAACACGCGCAGGCCGTCCTCGGTAATCATGCCGATGGAGTGGTTGGTGACGGTGGTGGCGCCGATGCGGCCGTTGGCGGGCGCATAGATGGTGCCGGTAATGGGCTCGATGCCATAGCCCTGGCCAAGCATGCCCGAGGCGATCGTCTCGTCGGGAACCTCGTTCAGGTTGACGAGCACGCCGTTGACGGGGGCATAGATGACGCCTTCGCGGGTGGCGAAGCTTGCTGCGGGCGGAACGGACGCCTCGCCGGTCGAGGTGAAGGTGGACTTAAGCGAATCGAGCAGACCCATAGTTGCCTCCAACTTAAATAGGCGCATATCGCGCGTTTGGTTTGCCGGAAACGTTTCATATGTGTTTCGCGGCTTGGTCAACGCCCCCTATTCTACGCTGCTCGCGATACCTCTGAGCTGGGATTATGTGATATATCAGTTGGAGGGAAACTTATTGCCGGAGTGTTTCTGCGCCACGGGTTCAAGTGGGGTACGCTTGAAGGCGAAAAACAAGGGTGCATAATTTGCGCGAAGGGAGCACATATGATTGTCGAGAACCATGCGCTGTGGGGCGAGGAGCCGACCGAGGATTATCCGGCGACGTTTACGTATTTGGGTGCCGAGCCGTTGCCCGATAAACCGAATGGCCGCCGCCCCGCGGTGATTATCTGTGGCGGAGGCGGGTTTACACATATCGCTCCGCACGAGCAGGACCCGGTGGCGTTTGCATTTTTGGACCGCGGCTACCAGGCCTTTGTGCTCAACTATGTCACGAGTTCTACGGGTGACGTGAGCTTTCCGCACCCCCAGGCAGATCTTGCCAAGATGGTCGCCACGGTGCGCGCCAACGCCGACGAGTGGCATGTCGATCCTAAGCGCGTGTGCGTCGTGGGCTTTTCTGCTGGCGGCATGATTTGCGCCTCGCTGGCAACACAGTGGAAGACCGGCCCCTTTGCGGCACTTGCCGGGGCGCGTCCGGACGACATTCGTCCCGATGCCGTGGTGCTGGGCTATCCATTGCTCGACTTTGCCTATGTGCGCGACATGCAGACGCGCGATCCGCGCATTGACTTGCGTGTGCCCAAGACGGGCGGCAAGACGGGGCGCGATTTGCTCAACGACTACCTGTCGATGGTGACGGGCGGCGAGGCAACTGACGAGCATCTGGCCGACATCTGCCCCACCACGCATGTTTCGCGTCAGATGCCACCGACCTTTGTGTGGGGCGTGTCCGACGACAAGACGGCGCCGATCGCGCAGGTCTACCCGTTTGCGCAGCGCATGGCCGAGGAGGGCGTTGCATGCGAGATGCACGTCTTCGACCAGGGTGGTCACGGCCTTTCGCTCGGCAACGCCAACACCGCGGTCGACAACGAGGACAAGCAGGTGGCGGTCCGTCCCTGGATCCGCCTAGCCTTCCGCTTCCTGGGGCGCCATCTGTAAGAGTCCCGGCATCCAAGCCCTTCAATAACTTGCGGTGAAATAGTTCCTATCTGGGGCATCAACCAGCCCATCCAGGAACTATTCCACCGCAACTTCGTTTTTGATGTCCCGTCTGGAAACTGCATCCCAGTTCCCCCTTCAAGGTGGGACACGGTTTCCCATAGGGCCTCGATTTGGAAACCACATCCCGTTTCGAGCTCAAATTCTGGGTCGCAGTTTCCTCGAGGGGCCCCGTTGGGAAACTGCGACCCGTTTCGAGCGGGAATAACGGGACACGCTTTCCGCAAGGGTATCGTTTCCTACCAGACGGTGAACTGGGCGTTTTCTGTGTTCCAATGGACATCGCGAACGTAATCGCGCACGCCCGTCGCATCTCGTGCTTCGAACAACTCAAGAATATGAGCATGTTCGTTGTTGGCTTTATTGAGCAGTTTACACGCCGTTTCCTGGTCGACAGTTTCGTAATCGCGCTTGATAAAGCAGCGTTCGAGCTGCGAGATCATATCGCGCAGACGGTCGTTGCCGCAGCGGTTGAAGTACGTTAGATGAAAGTCTCGCTGAATGTCGTCGTACTTTCGGATGAGACCGCCTTGGATCGCGAGGTCCATGGAGCCGACGAGAAATTTAAGCTGCGTAATGTCATCGTCGGTTAGGTTCGGACAGGCGAGGTATGCGGCCTGCCCGTCGAGCGGCCCCATAATCTCAAAGACTTCAACGGCGTTTTGCTGATCGAACCCACGGACGCGGAATCCGCGGCGGGGGAGATTGTCCAGATAACCGTCGCTTGCGAGCTGGATGAGCGCTTCGCGGACCGGCGTGCGCGACACGCCCATGGCGTCGCAGATCGCTTGCTCGCTCAGCCGGTCGCCGGCCGAAAGCTCGCCGGCGTCAATACGGCTCGAAATGTAGTCGTATACGTGGTCTTTCAGGGGCCTTCTGAGCGTTTCCATGAGCCTATGTTCCTTAACGGTATATTTCTAAAAGCAAATACGTTTCACTTGAATAGCTCAGTTGAATTATAGAACGACCAGCTAAATCATGCTACTTTGCGCCGATACGTAAGAATACGCTTACCGAAGAAAACCTACCGTTCAGGATTGTATACAATATACAAAACAGGAAAACCGCCCTAAGATAAAGCCATCGAAAGGAAGGCGGGCGCGAAGAAGTCCCGCTCTCTGCTAAGAGATCCAAGGAGGATCATCATGACCAAGTTCAGCCACGTCATCATCCGCCGCCCCGGCAAGTCCCTGAGCAATGGCATCACGAGTGCCCCCGAGCTTGGCCAGCCCATCTACGAGCGCGCCATCGAGGAGCACTACGATTACGAGCATGCGCTCGAGCAGTGCGGCGTTGACGTGTCGGTGCTGCCGGCACTCGAGCAGTATCCCGACAGCTGCTTCGTCGAAGATCCGGCCGTCATCACTCGCTGCGGCGCCATCATTACCAACCCCGGTGCCGATAGCCGCAACGGCGAGAAGGACGAGATCGAGCCGGCCGTCCGTCGCTTCTTTGACGACGAGCATGTCAAGCACATTGTTTCTCCGGGCACGCTCGACGGCGGCGACGTCATGATGGTCGGTGACCATTTCTACGTCGGTCGCTCCGCTCGTACCAACGAAGAGGGCATCCGCCAGTTCTGTGAGATTCTCGAGGGCTGGGGCCTCGAGGGTTCTGAGGTTCCGCTGGAGGAGGTCCTGCACCTCAAGACGGGCGTCAACTACATCGAGGACAACAACATGCTCGTCTCTGGTGAGTTCATCGATAAGCCCGACTTTGCCCAGTACAACAAGATCGTCGTGCCCGAGGACGAGGCGTACGGCGCCAACTGCATCTGGGTCAACGGTACGGTCATCGTTGCCGAGGGCTATCCGACTGTGCTCAAGGCCGTGCAGGATCTGGGCTACAAGACACTCGTCGTTGACACCTCCGAGTATCGCAAGGTCGACGGCGGCCTTTCTTGCCTGTCGCTGCGCTTCTAACGCGGTAGCTGTAACAGTCTGATGATCGCTTGACCGATGGCCCGGCACCCGATTCGGGACGTCCGGGCCATCTTTCGTTCGATCACATGATGAAGGGGGTGCACATACAATGGCCTCTAAAGCTCAAAATGAAGAGATTATCGACCCTAATGGCCTCGATCTCTTTCGTCTGACCATGATGGTCATTACCGCCAGTATTTGTGGCGGCATCTTTTCGCTTGCCGGCGATATGGCAGCAGGTGGGGCAAATACCGGTGCGGTTATCGTCTCGTGGGGAATTTGCTTTATTGGCGTCTTTGCGCTGATGATGGTGTTCAACGGTTTGTCTCAGGCCCGTCCCGACCTGACCGGCGGCATCTATGCATACGCTGCGGCCGGTTTTGGCGATTACATTGGATTCAACTCCGCTTGGGGCTACTGGATCAGCGCATGTCTTTCCAACGTGAGCTTTGCGCTCTTGCTGTTTAGCGCGCTGGGCTATTTCTTCCCTGCGTTTGGCGCGGGTAACAACCTGCTTTCTATCGTCTGCGCCAGCGTGTTTTTGTGGTTCCTTACCGCCCTTGTGCTTCGTGGCGTTAAGGAGGCTGCGGGCATTAACACGATCGTCACGTTGGCGAAGCTGGTGCCGCTGGGGCTCTTTGTGCTGAGTATCGTGCTCCTGGGTAAGTTCAACGTCGATATCTTTATGGACAACTTCTGGGGAGAGCCGGCTGGTCCTGGCTTTGGCGAGCAGGTTGTCTCGACCATGATCGCCCTTGTCTGGGTCTTCACGGGCATCGAGGGCGCTGTCGTTATCTCGGGCCGTGCAAAGTACGTGCGTGACGTCGGCCGCTCGACGGCGCTCGGATTTGCGGCTGTATTCACGCTGTATCTGATCATCTCGATGCTGTCGCTCGGCATTATGCCGCGCGAGGAGATGGCACAGCTTGCAACGCCCTCCATGGCGGGAATTCTCGAGTGCGCAATCGGTCCGGTTGGTGCTGCCATCGTAAACCTTGGCGTTATCCTTTCGTTGGTCGGCGCGCTGCTGGGCTATGTCATCATTGCGTCCGAGACGCCGTTCGAGGCGGCGCGCCAGGGATCCTTCCCTCTGGCGTTTGCCAAGACGAACAAGCACGACGCCCCGGTGGTAACGGTTCTCGTGAGCTCCGGCATCACGCAGCTCTTCTTGATCGTGTCGTATGTGGCGGCGAGCACCTACCAGTTCTTCTATAGCTGCGCAGTCAACACGATTCTGGTTCCGTATGTCTGCTCGGCTGCCTATTACATGGTGATTGGCTGGAAGAACGAGCATCTGGACGGGCCGCATGCGCCCAGCGTCGGCAAAGCCCGCTTCTTCGGTACGCTCGGCTTCATCTACACATTGTTCCTGGTGTGGTCGACGGGTCTTCAGGGCGTTATGATCACGACGATTCTTTTTGCTCCGGCCATTCCCGTTTATATGCTGGGCGAGCGAGGCCGCGGTAAACCGGTGCTTCCGCATCTGCACGACAAGCTGATCGCAGCGGTGGTCATTGTCGTGGCAATCATTTCGCTGTATCTGCACTTTGCCGGCATTGCGCCGATAGTCTAAGACTGCGGCAAGCTTCATCGCTTGGTAAGCCGACGGAGGCATCGCGTGCCGGTGCCGTTCGGTAATCCATAACTGACGTGGGCCTCTGTAACGTGCCTTTGTGAGCGCCCACCAAGCCCGCTCAGGTGACATTTGTTGCCAGCGCGGGCTTTTGCTGTTGCGGCGAAATGCTGCCGGCAGCTGGGGACGTTCCTATTGTGCCGGCACCCTGGGACACTCCTTGGATGTTCCGCATGCGACGGAGGGAACGGATCATTTTGTCGAGGGGCGGGCGGCTGTTTCGGTCCTCGGGGAAACCGCGTCCCGTTTCGAGAGCAGATTCCGGGCCGCAGTTTCCCCGAGGGCCCCATTGGGAAATTGCATCCCAGTCTGAGCGCCGATTCCGGGCTGCAGTTTCCGCTAGATGCCTCAACCGGAAAGCTCATCCCGTTTAGGTGTTCCAGAGTGGGATGCGGTTTCCGCAGCAGGCCCGTCTGGGAAGCAATGGCCCAGAATTCCCATCGCAGCGATCTGTCGATTGAACGTCGTTGTGTGTTCGCGCTATCATGCATGGTTACAATTGGTTAGCCATGGCAAACGGTTAGCCTTGGTGAACATAAATACAACGCCCTGTGGGCGCCGGGGGAGGAACACGGACGTGAAGCTCGATACACTCGAGATTGGAAAGGACGCCGTTGTCGCATCGGTGGCATCGGACGATCAGGCACTCCGACAGCATATTTTGGACATGGGTCTAACGCCGGGCACCGAAGTCACCATGATGAAGTACGCCCCCATGGGTGACCCGCTCGAGATCCGCCTGCGTGGCTACGAGTTGACACTGCGTAAGGACGATGCCGCTCGCATCGAGCTCGTGGGTATTCACGACACCGATACGGGTCCGCGCGCTAACGCCGCAATCGGCACGACGGAGCATCCGGCCCTGGGCGAGGGGACGTATTCGCCCCGTGCGGCAAAGACGGCCGTGCCCGAGGGCGCGCCCCTGCACTTTGCCCTCGCCGGCAACCAAAACTGCGGCAAGACCACGTTATTCAACCAGCTGACGGGCTCCAACCAGCACGTCGGTAACTTTCCCGGCGTGACGGTCGACCGCAAAGATGGCACCATCCGTAACCATCCCGAGGCGAGCGTTACCGACCTGCCCGGCATTTACTCCCTGTCGCCGTACACAGGCGAGGAGGTCGTGAGCCGTCAGTTCATCCTCGACGAGCGTCCGGACGCCATCATCGACATCATTGACGCCACCAACATCGAGCGCAACCTGTACCTGACACTGCAGCTCATGGAGCTTGACCGTCCTATGGTCATCGCGCTCAACATGATGGACGAGGTGACGACCAACGGCGGTGCCATTGACGTCAACCTGCTCGAGAGTCTGCTGGGCGTGCCAGTCGTTCCCATTAGCGCCGCGCGCAACGAGGGCATCGGCGAGCTGGTGGACCATGCCCTGCATGTTGCGCGTTTCCGTGAGCGCCCCGGCCGCCTGGACTTCTGCGCACCCGATGGCCCAGACGGCGGTGCACTGCATCGCTGCATCCACGGCATTGCCAACCTTATCGAGGACCATGCCGCGACGGCGCACATTCCCGTGCGTTTTGCGGCGACCAAGCTAGTTGAGGGCGACGAGCTGGTAACCGAGGCGCTTCACCTGGACCGTAACGAGCTTGATGCCATCGAGCACATCATTACCCAGATGGAGGGCGAGGCCGGCACCGACCGCCTTTCCGCGCTGGCCGATATGCGCTTTAGCTTTATCGGCGACGTGTGCGGGCGCTGCGTCGTCAAGCCGCACGAGAGCCGCGAGCACGTGCGCTCCGTCAAGATTGACCGCATCCTGACGGGTCGCTACACGGCCATTCCGGCGTTCTTGGTGATCATGGGCCTCGTCTTTTGGCTGACATTTGGCGTGATCGGCGCGGCGTTGCAGGGACTCATGGAGGACGGCATCGCTGCCATCATCGCCTCGGCCGATGCGGGTCTCAAGGCGTTCGGCACCAACGACGTGGTGCGTTCACTGGCTGTCGACGGCGTGCTTACGGGTGTGGGCAGCGTGCTGACCTTCCTGCCGATTATTGTCGTGCTCTTCTTGTTCCTCTCCATTCTGGAGGACTCGGGCTACATGGCGCGCGTCGCCTTTGTCATGGATAAGGTGTTGCGTCGCTTTGGCCTGTCGGGCCGCAGCTTTGTGCCCATGCTCGTCGGTTTTGGCTGCACCGTGCCGGCTATCATGTCGACCCGTACACTCCCATCCGAGCACGACCGCAAGATGACGGTCATGCTCACGCCGTTCATGAGCTGCTCGGCCAAGTTGCCGGTCTACGGTCTGCTGTGCGGGGCGTTTTTCCCACAGGCAACGGTTCCCGCCATGGTCTCGCTCTATCTGATTGGCATTGCGGTTGGCTGTATCGCGGCTTTGGTGCTCAACCGCACGGCATTTAAGGGCGACCCAGTGCCGTTTATCATGGAGCTCCCCAACTACCGCCTGCCGAGCGTCAAGACGACGGTGATGCTGGCATGGGATAAGGCCAAGGATTTTATTACCAAGGCCTTTACCATTATCTTTGCCGCTACGGTGGTCATCTGGTTCCTTCAGACGTTCGATATCCGCTTTAATGTGGTCGCCGATCAGTCGCAAAGCCTGCTTGCGGGCCTCGGCAGCATCATCGCGCCGGTGTTGGCCCCGCTCGGCTTTGGCGACTGGCGCGCCTCGACGGCGCTCGTCACGGGGCTCATTGCCAAGGAGAGCGTCATCTCGACGCTCACGGTGCTTTTGGGCGCAACGTCGCCCGCGGCGCTGTCGACCATGTTTTCGCCGTTTACCGCCTACGTGTTCTTGGTCTTTACGTTGCTGTACCCGCCTTGTGTGGCGGCAATCGGCGCCGTCAAGAGCGAGTTGGGCGCGCGCTATGCCGTGGCCGTATTCGCGTTTCAGGTCGCCGTTGCCTGGATCGTGGCGTTTGTCGTGCATTCGGCGGGCATATTGCTGGGGTTGGCTTAGTTATGAATTGACGGCGCAACCTCTGTGTATCGAATTGTTTTCGGCCCCGCATCTGTACTGACGGATGCGGGGCCGTTGCTATATAATCGCCTCCGCTCAAAACGATTGGAGACGTTATATATGACTCAGACAAGGCAAGACGGCATCACGCTCAAGCAGTGGCTCCCACTCGTCGGGCTCACCTGCTGTGCGTTCGTGTTCAACACGTCGGAGTTTATGCCCATCGGCCTTCTGACTGATATCGCCGCGTCGTTCTCGCTCACCGAGGCCCAGGCAGGCATCATGATTTCGGTCTACGCCTGGGGCGTCATGCTGCTGTCACTGCCACTTATGGTGTTTGCCTCGCGCTTTGAGTTCAAGCGAATGCTGCTCGGCGTGCTCGCCGTGTTTTCTCTGGGTCAGTTCCTGTCCGCTGTGGCACCGACATATCCCATCCTGGTCTGTGCGCGCCTGGTGGTCGCTTGCGCACATGCCGTGTTCTGGTCGGTCGCCTCGATCATGGCCTCGCGCCTGGTCGACACCCGCCGCGGGGCGCTCGCCATCAGCATGATCGCCACGGGCTCGTCCATTGCGCAGATCTTTGGCCTGCCGATCGGCCGCGCCATCGGGCTGGCTGTGGGCTGGCGCATGACATTCGCCGTGGTCGGGGCCTTCTCTGCCGCCGCGGTGGTGTACCAGGCCGCGGTGTTCCCGGCCATGCCGGCGGGCGAGCGCTTTACCGTCAAACAGCTGCCCGAGCTGCTCAAGAACCCGTTCCTCATCGCGCTCTACGCGGTCACAGTCTTTATGGCGACCGGCTATTACGCAAGCTACAGCTATATCGAGCCCTTCCTGGCGCAGGTCGCTCACGTCGACGCGGGCGCCATCACCATGACGCTGACGGCGTTTGGCTGCTCTGGTCTGCTCGGAAGCTGGCTGTTCGGCCGACTGTTCGATGGGCACCGGTTCCCGTTCTTGGCTATTACGCTCTCCGGTGTGCCGGCGGCCCTGCTGCTCATGGGTCCGGCCGCATCGTCGCTCGCTGCGGTTCTCGCTGTGTGCGCGCTATGGGGCTGCTGCGCCACGGCCTTCAATGTGGCGTTTCAGGCCGAGCTCATCAAGTACACGCCGGCGGATTCGTCGGCTGTCGCCATGTCGATCTTCTCGGGCCTGTTCAATCTCGGTATTGGTACGGGCACGGCGATCGGTGGCGCCGTGGTGTCGGGCCCGGGCATCGCTTGGATCGGCTACGCGGGCGGCACGATCGCCGTCGTGGGTGTCATCCTCGCCATCACCGTGCTGTTCCCAGCCATACGCCGCGCAAAGCCCGTCGCCTAGCCACATCCTCCTCATCAGTTGCGGTGGAATAGTTCCTGTTTAAGGCCTCTGAATGCCCAAGCAGGAACTATTCCACCGCAACTTATTTTGGGGGAGAGGATGCAAGCTGGGCATACAATGGATGTCGTTGTATTGAGCTTACCGGGAGGCTGCTATGTGGGCATACGAGACGACGTTCTATCAGGTCTATCCGCTGGGCTTTTGCGGGGCTTCGCGCGAAAACGCTGCGCCCGTTGCCGAGGATGAGCTCGCTCAGGCTGCCAACGCCGCGCCCAACCCCGATGCTCCTATCATGAAGGTCGCCCAATGGGCCGACTACATGCAGGAACTCGGCGTTGGCGCTGTGCTCATCAACCCACCGCTCGAATCTGATAGCCACGGCTACGACACACGCAGCCTGCGCCATATCGACCGTCGCCTGGGTGGGGACGCCGACTTTGCCGCCGTATGCGACACGCTGCATGCCCATGGCATCCGCGTGGTGCTCGATGCCGTCTTCAACCACGTCGGCCGCGGTTTTTGGGCCTTCCGCGATGTGCAGGAGCGCAAGTGGGACTCGCCGTACAAGGACTGGTTCCACATTAGCTTTGACGGCGATTCCTGCTATGGCGATGGCTTTTGGTACGAGGGCTGGGAGGGCCATTTTGAGCTTGTGAAACTCAACCTGCAAAACCCCGCCGTGGTCGATTACCTGCTTGAGTCCGTGCGTCGCTGGGCCGAGGTCTTTGGCATCGACGGCCTGCGCCTGGACGTTGCCTATATGCTTGACCGCGACTTTATGCGCCGCCTACACTCCTTTACCCGTGAGCTCAAGCCCGACTTCGTGCTGATCGGCGAGACGCTCCACGGCGACTACAACCAGATCGTCAACGACGAGATGCTCGACTCCTGCACCAACTACGAGTGCTACAAGGGCCTGTACTCCAGCTTTAACTCGGTCAACATGTTCGAGATTGCCCACTCGCTGCATCGCCAGTTTGGCGGTGACCCGTGGTGCATTTATCGTGGCAAGCATCTGCTGTCGTTTGTCGACAACCACGATGTGCCGCGCCTGGCGAGCATCCTTACCGACAAGTCCTGCCTGCGCCCCGCCTACGGCATGCTCTTTGGTATGCCGGGCATTCCGTGCCTCTACTACGGCAGCGAGTGGGGGATTGCCGGCGAAAAGGGCGGCCCCGATGGCGATTGGGCGCTGCGTCCTGCGCTCGATGAGCCTGCGCCCAACGAGCTGACGGCATTTGTCAAGCAGCTCGCGCACTTGCGCTCGACAGACGATGCGGCGGCCCGTGCTCTCAACTACGGTGCCTATCGCAACTTGGTGATCCAGAACAAGCAGCTGCTGTTCGAGCGCGCCTGCGACGACGCGACGGTGCTCGTGGCGGTGAACGCCGTGGGCGAGCCTTACACCTTTGGAGCCGGCGAGTTCAACGGGTCCTTTGTCGACCTGCTTGCCGACGATACGCCCACGGTCGAGCTGTCGGGCTCCCTTGAACTTGCGCCCTATGAGGTGCGCTATCTGCTGAGGGCCTAGCTCGTGGCCGCGCCGGACGAGGGCTATCAACATATTGAGCATGGGTTTGAGCCCGTGTTCGACCAGCACTCGCGCGTTTTGGTGCTGGGGTCGTTTCCCTCGGTGCTTTCGCGTGCCAACGCTTTCTATTACGGCAATCCGCAAAACCGTTTTTGGCGCGTGATGGCCGCGTGCCTCGGTGTGCCCGTGCCGCCCAACGAGGGCGATCTTTTGGCAAGCGGTGAGCCCGCGACGCTCGATGCCTCCATTGCCGCCAAGCGGGCCATGCTGCTGAACGGCGGCGTGGCCCTGTGGGATGCAATCGAGAGCTGCGACATTAAGGGCTCGAGCGACGCGAGCATTCGCAACGTTGTGCCGGCACATATCGAGCGCATTACCGACGCCGCGCCGATCGAGGTCGTTGTCTGTAACGGCGGTACGGCAGGGCGACTCTACAAACGCTACTTACAAGATCGGACGGGGTTGCCCGCCGTCGTCCTGCCCTCGACAAGTCCTGCTAATGCCGCCTGGCGCCTGGAGCGGCTTGTTGAGCGGTGGAGCGGCGCCGCTGATTGGCAGGCTTTTTCGATTTAGCAGTTTGAGTGCTCGGCAAGATGCCTCATAGCGGCGTGCCAGATCGGTGTGGGCAGTGCAGACGTGGCGCGCACCATGCCGTCGGTGTCGACGCCACCCGTTGCGGCACCACCGAGCTTTTGCGCGTGTTCGACGGAACATCCCATGCGAACGGCGCCCACGAGCTTGTCCATGGCCTCAGAAAACGGTCGCCGCAAGAGTCCCATGCGCGGAGAGCGACGAAGCGCCGCAATGCCGCTGCCGGCGCAGATGGCAACGCCGCCACACCACAATTGGTCATGGCGCTCACATGCCTTGTGCAGGCGAACGGCGGTCCCACGCGCCTGCTCAGTGCCCTCTTGTGCGGCTCGAATCGCAGCATAGACGCGCGTTCCCGTACCGCCAAAGCGCTCAAGCGCCTGCTCGATGGCTGTCAACGTCTCATCGTCAGCCACATCTTCAATGGCCAGCACGATGCCATCGGCAACGCTGCCGGCGTCATTTGCCTTCAAGTCGACCGGGCGGGGGAGTGCGGTGCCGGAAAGCCGGGCATAGGCGGCGATGGCATCCTGCAGGTCCCAGAGCAAAAAATCAAGATCGGCGCTATTGGGAATACTGATATACGCAATGGTTTGCAGTGTTTTTGGTACGTCGCCACGCGCGGTCGTCTCCATGCCGCCTCCTTTCCGGCTCGTTTCCGTTTAGGTTACACCGTCTGACGGCGCCTCGCCGCGCTATCCTAGTGCAACCCTTACGAAAGGAACGCCATGCGTCTGCCCATGAATACCTCGCTTGCCACGCTTAAGCCCTCCGGTATCCGCCGGATCAACGCACTCGCCGCCCAGCATCCGGGGTGCATCGCGCTTGCGCTTGGCGAGCCCGATTTTCCCACGCCCGATGTGATTAGCGCCGAGGTGACCGCCGCGCTGGACCGCGGTGACACGCACTATCCGCCCAACAACGGTCGCCCCGCCCTGCATGAGACGTTGTCTGCCTACATGGGGGATGCGGGCCTTACGTTTTCGGCCGACGAGGTCATCCTGACCGACGGCGCGACCGAGGCACTGTCGGCAACATTCATTGCTATGCTCAACCCCGGCGATGAGGTCATTATCCCCACGCCGGCCTTTGGCCTGTACGAGAGCATCGTCGTGGCCAACCACGCCAAGGCGGTCTTTTTGGATACGGAGCCTGCGCAATTCCAGATTGACGAGGACGCACTTCGTGCTTGCGTGACGCCGGCGACCAAGGCCATCGTCATCTGCACGCCCAACAATCCTACGGGCTGCATCCTCGACGCGGCATCGCTCGACGCCGTGGCGCGCGTAGCAGAACAGTCGGGCATCTACGTGGTCTGCGACGACGTATACAGCCGCCTAGTCTATGTGGATGGCTATGAGCGTTTTGCCCAGCGCCACCCGGAGCTACGCGAGCAGACGGTGGTCATCGAGAGCTTTTCCAAGCCCTGGGCTATGACCGGTTGGCGCCTGGGCTGGCTCGCAGCGGCAACCCCCGTCATCGCCGAGATCGCAAAGGCCCACCAATACTTAGTATCGAGCGCCGTCTCCTTCGAAATGGACGCCGCAGCCCGAGCCCTCACCGTCGACCCAACCCCCATGCTCAAAGTCTACCGAGCCCGCCGCGAGCGCGTACTCGAAGCCTTAAACGCCATGGGCCTCGACGTAGTAGAGCCCGCAGGAGCCTTCTATACTTTCCCGAGCATCAAAAAGTTCGGCCTAACCAGCGAAGACTTCTGCATCAAAGCCATCAAAGAAGCAAACGTAGCCCTAGTCCCGGGAGACTGCTTCGGAACCGAAGGCCACATCCGCCTCAGCTACTGCGTTTCCGACAAAGACCTGGACGAAGGTCTCCGCCGCCTGTCCACCTTCATTTCAACCTTGTAGCCATCAGGGACGCAACATATCAGCCCACCGACTTAAGGCTTATGAGTGGGGGCGTCGGCCAACGGGAAACCGGGCTGCCCCAAAGTCACCGCAGGCCGCGCCGCCGAAGGCCGGGCGCAAGGTTTTCGTAGATTCCGCACGAGCCGGAAAGCACTTAATGTGCTTTCCGAGCGAGCCCAGGACCTGACCGAGCGAAAACCTTGCGCCCGGCCTTCGGCGGTGCGGCCGGATGGTGGAATTGTGTGCAGCCCGGTTTTCCGTTGACCGACGCCGGGGCCCCCGCCATAATACTTTCGGTTCACGCACGAATCCGCTGCCAGAGACAGCCGGCGCAAACGGGTCTTACCCGCGAGCTTAATGGGACTTCCCGCCAGCCGAGGTGGTCGAGTAGATATGTCTTCTCGCCCTACTTAGATGTTTCAGTTCAGGCGGTTCCCTCG
>CAUEUQ010000004.1:0-54423 GCA_959021215.1 uncultured Collinsella sp.
TCCGTCTTGCGCAGGACTGTAGAGCAGCAAACTTAACCCGCGCCCGCCCGGCGAGTAAGCTGCGGAAACTCGGTCGGTCCAGAGCAATATCGTGCGAACGGAATTCTGGCTGATGATCTGTTCGCGACAAAGACTCGATAGGTAGCCCCCTCTATGCCCTTTTATAAGTTGCGGTGAAATAGAGACTGAATTTGGGGTTGAATCGTTTAGACAGTCCCAATTTCACCGCAACTTATTTGGGGATGAAAAAGGCAGAGGCCCTGGAGAGGGTCTCCGCCTTTGTTACAGGGGGCGATGTTATTCGCGTACCGTGGAATTAAACCAGGCGGGCGTTGATCGTCTTGGCAATCTCGGCGGCGTCGGTGGAACCCTTGACGGTGGCACGGAAGTCCTCGTCCATGAGCGCCTCGGCGACCTTGGACAGGATCTTGAGGTGCGTGGTACCGGCCTGGGCACCGGGGATGAGCAGGGCGATAGCCACGTTGACGGGAGCGCCGTCCATGGTGTCCCAACCGGTCACGCCGGACTCGTCCTTGACGACGATGACGGCAGCCTCGGTAATGGCATCGGACTTGGCATGCGGGATGGCGAAGCCCTCCATCATGCCCGTGGTGCCCTCGGCCTCGCGGGCCAGGAAGGCGTTCATCACGGCGTCGGCGTCGCCGGCGATACCGGCCTTGACAGCCTGGTTGGAAACGAAGCTCAGAGCCTCGTCACGAGAAGCGAAGTCCTCGGCGACAAAGACATTCTCGACCTTCACGAAGTCGGCAGCCTCGGCCTTGGGGGCCTCGACGGCAGCGGCCTTGGGGGCCTCAACCGGCTTGGCTGCAGGAGCGACCTTCTGATTCTTCTCGAAGTCGTACTTCTTGAAGGCCACGAACAGGATGCCACCGACCACAGCGCCGATGAGGATCGCGAGGACCCACAGCGGACCGTTCTCGACAACAGGCAGGACCAGGAAGCCGCCGTGAGGCGCCGGATCGTGAACGTTGAAGAAGATGGTCAAGATGGAAGCGATGGAAGAACCGAGCATCATGATGGGCATGACGGGCCAGATGTTCTTGGTCATGAACGGAATGGCGCCCTCGGTGATGTGGGTGCAACCAAGGATGAGGTTGACGATACCGGCGTCATGATCCTCCTGGCTGAAGTACTTCTTACCGACAACGACGGCGAAGGTGGTGATCAGCGGCGGAACGATGCAAGCGGCGGAGACGGCAGCCATGAAGTTGGTGCCGAAGTTGTAGGTCTCGGTGCCGACGCCAGCTTCGAGAGCGGTACCGAGCAGGAAGGTGCCAGTAGCGTAAGCAGCCTTGTTGACCGGGCCGCCCATATCAAAGGCGCACATGCAGCCGATGGCCAGGCCAAGGATCACCGGACCGGAGTTACCGAGGCTCTGCAGGAAATCCATCATACCCTGGTTAATGGCAGCCATGGGGCCGGAAATACCGAGCATGACCAGGCCGACGATGGCGGTAGAGCACAGCGGATACAGGAAGATTGCCTTCAGGCCATTAAGGCTCGCGGGAATTTTAGAGAAAACCTTCTCGAGCAGCAGGATGACATAGCCAGCGAGGAAGCCGCCGACGATGCCGCCCAGGAAGCCAAAGCCCACACCTACGCCACCGGCGTCGATCATGCCGGTATCGGCGTTAACAGGCAGGCCCTGGATGGCGATCATACCGGCGACGAAACCGGGGACGAGCGCCGGGCGCTTGCCGATGGACTCGGCGATGTAAGCGGAAAGCACGGGAACCATGAGGTTCATGGCGATACCGCCGATAATCTTGAGCATCGCGGCAAAGCTGTTGTAGTCGGCAGCCGTCGAATCAAAGGACGTGATGCCCCACAGGAACGAAATGGCGGTCAGAACACCACCGGCAACGACGAAGACCAGCATGTGGCTGACGCCGTTCATGAGGTGCTTGTAGATGACGTGACCGATGGACTCCTTCTCCTCGACCTCGTCCTCGACATCGGCGGCAGCGGCAACCGTGTCGTCGCCCTTGGCGGCGAGCGCGCGGTCGATCAGCTTACCAGCAGCCTCAACGGACAGGGCCTTGGAAACACCAACGGAAACCATGCGCTTACCGGCGAAACGCTCCGCCTGGACATCCTTATCGGCTGCGACGACGACGGCCTTGGCACCGGCGATCTCACCCTTCGTGAGCTCGTTCTCGACACCGACCTGGCCATGAGTCTCGACCTTAATGGTCAGACCTCGCTCGGCAGCAGCCTTCTCCAGCGCCTCCTTCGCCATGAAGGTGTGCGCAATGCCGGTCGGGCAACCGGTCGCGGCGATGATGTCAAACTTAGCCATGTGTCCCTCCTTCTTGAGTACAGCGCCCGCGGGCGCTCCCCTACACGCGCTTCGATGCGCGTTTTTCCACACTTGAAAGATACCAACCTACCGTCCGCGTGAGAAGAGACAAGGCGCAATTCTCCGGTGAAAGGTTCTTTCATAACCGTAAACGGCAAGTGAAAGTTTACCATCAACACTTGAAACGGCAAGGTGTATCTTGTAATTGAAAATGCCCGTATACTATGGCATGGCGTAGTAAATTAGATTTTCATGCCAACCAGGAGCCATCCATGACCGATAGTAGCAAGAGCGCACTTTCCCTCATTAGCACCCATCAGGGATACAGCGAGTCCGAGCAGCGCATTGTCGACTATATATTGGAGCACCAGTCCGAGGCGCCACGCCTCACGGCCGCTCAGCTCTCGCGCGCCGCCGCCACGTCCGAGGCGACCGTTTCGCGCTTCTGCCGCAAGCTTGGCTTTGGTAGCTTCCGCAGCTTTCAGTTTTCGTTGGCGAGGGATTTGGAAAGCCAGCGTAACGAGGGCCTGACTGACGAGGTCTCGCTCGACAATATGGAGCAGAGCCTAAAAAATATCCTCGCCGCCAAGGTGAGTGAGCTTAATGCGACCATCGACGGCATAGATCACGACACGTTGGCCGCAGTTGTACACGCGCTTAAGAATGCCGGCGTTATTGAGTTCGCCGCCGTGGGCAATACGAACGCGGTCGCGCTCGATGCGACGTTTAAGTTTTCGCAGCTGGGCCTGCGCTGCATGGCGAGCACCATTAGCGAGACATCAATCGGCTTTGCGCTCACGTTACGCCCGGGTGACGTCATCGTGCTAATCTCAAACTCTGGCAAATCGCGCCGACTGAATCGCATGGCAAAAGCGGCTCACAACTGCGGCGCAACCGTAGTCGTCATCAGCAGCGACAGTAAATCCCCGCTCGCGCGCCTGGCAGACTACACTTTTAACACCGTCAACCACGAAGCGCTGCTGACAACGGGCGACTTTGCGTTCTCCAAGATCAGCGCCACGATGATCATCGAAGTCATCTACAACTTCCTGCTGCCCGAGATTGAAGACGCTCGCGAGCATATCAGCTACTACGAGGAGCTCATCCAGCCGGATAAGGTCGTTGAGTAAAACGCGTAGTGGGACAAAAATTTCAGTCCATTTTGTCCCACCAACACCGCTGATACGACCTAACCTCGAGCTTCTTCGAGCATCTGCTTCGCGTGGGCCAAGCTTGCCTCGGACTGATCGCCGCTCAACATGCGGGCGATCTCGGCGGTACGCGCTTCACCGGTTACCTCGTCCAAATGCGTCTGGGGAACATCGCCCGGTTCCTTGCTGACGACATAATGCTTGTCAGCCATGACGGCGACCTGCGCCAAGTGGGTTACGACAATCACCTGATGCGTAGCGGCGAGATCTGCCAGCACGCCCGCGAGCGCACGCGCCGTGGAGCCACCGACGCCAGCATCGACCTCGTCAAACACCAGCGTATCGACACCGTCCGCGTTACCGAGGACAACCTTACTTGCCAACATGACGCGGCTGAGCTCGCCGCCCGACGCAATGCGGCGCAGGGGACGTGGAGTCAAACCGGCACCGCTGCGGTATAGCAGCTCGTAGCTCGAAGGACCAACGGGCGTCCACTCAGCACGGGGAAGATCGCGCGACTCCCAGACGAGCTCGGCGCCGCCCATCTCCAGGCGAGCCATCTGGCGGCCAACCTCGTGACAGAAGCGCGGGGCCGCCGTATTGCGGGCGCGCTTAAGTGCCTTGGCAGCGGCAAACAACTCGCGCTCAGCGCTCCCGAGTGCCTCACGCGCCTTTTTGATCTGTTCATCGCCATCATCGACCAGGGACAGCAGCTCTTGCGAGCGATCGCGCATGGCAAAAACATCGTCCATGGTGGGGCCCCACTGACGCAACAGGCCCTTGAGGTCGGAATACCGCTCACGCATGCGAGCGAGCTCGCGCGGGTCGAAGGCGACGCCATCGCGATAGGCACGAAGCTCGTTCGCGCAATCCTCAAGTGAGATACAGGCTTCCGAAAGCGCATCGGCAATGTCGCCCAGTTTGCGATCGACGGTAGCCATTCGGGAAAGTTCTGCCACGGCGCTGTTCACGGCGTCGAGCGCTCCCCCTTCGGAGGCAAGCGATGCATGGGCATCGTTAGCTGTGGCAACCAGTACCTCGGCATGTTCGGAGCGCGGCAGCAGTTCCTCGAGTTCCTCATACTCGCCCGGTTTGGGGTCGACCTCGCCGATGCGCTCGAGCGCAAAGCGCGCTTCCTCGACGCGACTCCCCCGCGCACGTGAGGCCTCCTCGACGCGACGGACCTCCTTGGCAGCCGCGCGCGAGGCTTTAAAGCAAGCACGGTAGTGCTCGAGCGCCTCGAGCGCAGAGCGTCCCGCCCAGGCATCGACCATCGCAACGTGATGCGCCGGATCGAGCAAGCGCTGGTGCTCGTGCTGGCCGCACAGATCCATCATCACGCCGACGCGCTCCGAAAGCTCGCGCACACTGGCAATGCGACCGTCAATCTTCACGCGGCTGCGGCCCTCGGCAGAAAGGCTGCGCTGTACGGTGAACCCCTCCGTGTCGTGCGGCCCGTCGAAGAGTCGCGCCTCGACGCTCGCCAGTGCCTCGCCCTCGCGCACCGTCGACGAATCCGCACGCTCGCCCAAAATAAGCTTGAGGGCCGAGAGCAGCGCGGTCTTGCCGGCGCCAGTCTCGCCAGTCAGGACAGTCAGGCCGGCACTCGGCACCAGCGTCGCCTCGCGAATGAGTGCAATGTTATAAACCTGCAGCTCATCGATCATGACGGACTCCGTAGAATACGCGGCTCACCGAGTTATAGAAGCTCTCGGGGCCGTAATCCAGCAGCAACACATCTCCGGGCCCGCGGCGCACGGCCACGCTCTCAACGGTACCATCGCAGGTAATAAACTGTCCATCGATAGCGATCGCCGGAACACTCGGACGGTCATCAGACATAAAGATCTCGACGACATCACTCGGCGAAGTCAAAAAGGCACGAGCCTGAATGGTGTGCGGCGCAATGGGTACGCAGACCATGCCCGTATAGTCAGGGCTCACGATGGGGCCACCGGCGCTGAGCGCATAACCCGTAGAACCAGTCGCCGTCGAAACGACGACACCGTCACCGCGTAGGCGGTCGATATGGTGACCGGACACCGTGATGTCAAACTCGACCATATCGGACAGGGGGCCGCGCGTAAGCGCCATGTCGTTGAGGGCGAAGGTGCGCACGACATCCTTCGTACCGTCTTCGCGCACGGACACGATATCCGCGGCGATGGTGGCGCGACGGCTCACGTGCAGCTCGCCGGACAGGGCGTCACTCACGACCTGCAGAATGTCGCGCTCCTCGGGGCTCGCAGCAGTTAAAAAGCCCAGGTGACCATAGGAAAGACCGAGGATAGGAATCTCGCGATGGTTGAGGATGCGGGCAGCGCGCAGCAACGTACCGTCGCCGCCGAGCGTAATGACCAGATCGGAGCCGTCAATATCAGGCGTGCTTTGAATCTTCGATCGCTGGTCGGCAGCCCATGCGACTTCATAGCCCTGGCGCGTCAGCCAAAGCTCGAGCATCAGGCCGCTCTCGACCGCCTCTTGCTTGTAGTAATTGGGAACCAGAAAGACCTTCATAGCGTTGCAGCTTTCTCGCTCAAAACCGATACCTGGGATTGCAGCTCATCGTCGGCGCGCTCGCCGGGGGCAAACCTCGTGCCGTACAGGAAAAACTCAACGTTTCCCTTGGCACCATGAATGGGCGACACGCAGACATCGACCGGGAACAGGCCCTTGGCAGCAAAGAGTTCAACCGCCGCCACGAGTGTATCGTGGCGCACGGCGGGATCGGTCACAATGCCGCCCTCACCCACCAGCGCCGCCGGAGCCTCAAACTGCGGCTTTACGAGCGTGCAAAACGAACCCGAAGGCTTCAGGCACGCCAGCACGGCGTCGATGATATTCGCGATACTCGTAAACGATACATCGCACACGGCCAGATCGATAGCACCGCCGTAGCCGAGCTCGGGCAACTGCGTCACATTCGTGCGCTCGTGGAGCGTCACACGATCGTCTTGGCGCAGCGACCAATCGAACTGGGCGCGACCCACGTCCACCGAGACAACGGTCGCAGCTCCGCGCTTGAGCAGGCAATCGGTAAAGCCGCCGGTAGAGCAGCCCACATCCAGACAGGCAAGACCCGTCGGATTGATGCCAAACGCATCAAGCGCGCCTTCGAGCTTAAGACCGCCGCGGCCAACATAGGGAATGCGCCCCTTCACGTGCAGCGGCAGCCCCGGGATCACCTTAAGGCCCGGCGAAGTCAAGCGCTCGCCGCCACTCGAGACCAAGCCGGCCATAAGAGTGCGAAGGGCATCCGCGCGATCGGCGCAGATGCCCTGTGAAATCAGTTCGTCATCAAGACGCACGCGTTTCATGAATGCCATCAACCATTCGTATCCGGAGATGCGGCCTAGCTATCCTGGGATTCGTTTGCCGCATCCTCATCGTATTCCTGCTCGAGCTTGTCGGCCTCACGCGGCGTCAGCTCAAACTTGTCGACCATATCGACCGCGCGGGAGCCCAGCTCAATCGCTTCGTCAAACAAATCGAGCGAACGCTCCAAGGAGGTATCCTTGGAGCGAACGGTAGCGATGATCTGGTCCAGTCGGTCCGAGATCTCGTCAAAGTTGCGGACAGAACCCTCTGGCATGACTACTCCTCGAAGGAGTCGACGACAGCCTCGGCGGCGTCCGCATCCTCGGCCAGCACGCCAGCCTCAGCCTGAGCAACCGCAACCTTAGCGGCCGCCTCGGCAGCCTGAGCCTCCTCGCGAGCACGATCCTCGGCCAGCAGCTCCTGATACAGGTCCTCGCCCGGCAGCTCCTCGCTGCGAGCAATCTTACCCAGCACGCCGTTGACGAACGACGCGGACTGGTCGGTGCCATAGGCCTTGGCAAGCTCGACGGCCTCGTTGATCACGATGGCGTCCGAGACCTCCTCGTCGGTGAGGAAACGCATCTCGTAAACGGCGATACGCAGCAGATTGCGGTCGGCGCCGGGCATGCGCATAAGATCCCAGTTCTTGGCAACGGAGCGCAGAGCGCAGTCGATGCGGTCGATATGCTCGTAGGCGCCGCGGCAAAGCTCAAGCGCATAGGGGTCGAGGGGACCCTTCGAGATCAGGAAATCACCCTCGAGGACGCGCTCGAGCGGGCTGTCCGTGGCCTCGGCCTGGAACAGCAGCTGCAGCGCCTGACTGCGGGCAAGCGTACGCCCGCGATAAACCTTAAGGCTCAAAGGTTACTCCTTGGGGAAAACGAGGCCGTCGATGCAAACGTCAACGCGCTCGACCTCGACGCCAACCTGGGCATCGATGGCGGTGACCACGGCGGCGCGAACGGCCTCGGCGAGTTTCTTGAACGGATAGCCAAAGAACACCACGACGCGCACGGTAAGTGCGAGCTTGTCGCCAACGACCTCGGCCTCGACCGCCGGCTCGGAAGCCGGGGCCTTGGACGAGAGCATCATGGAGACAAGGTTGGTGGCAAGGTCCTTGACGCCAACGGAGGCGATGCCCTCGACATCCGACACGGCGCGCGAGACGATGGCGGTCAGAACATCGGGCGAAATGCCGATGCCGTCAATCTTGATTTCCTGGGGCATGAGTCCTCCTAGAAGAGTTGGTTGCTAGACGCGGGAGACGAACTTGCCGTCGCGGGTGTCAACCTTGATGACCTCGCCCTCGTTGAGGTACATGGGGACCTGGATGACAGCGCCGGTATCGATCGTGGCCGGCTTGGTGGAACCCTGGACGGTGTCGCCCTTAAAGCCCGGGTCGGTTTGGACGATGGTGGTCTCGATGAACATCGGCGGGGTCACGCCCATGAGCTCATCGTCGGCAAAGAGCAGCTGGCAGACGTCGTTCTCGCGCAGCCACTTGGAGTTCTCGCCCACCATGTCCTCGGGAACGGGAACCTGCTCATAGGACTCGTTGTCCATGAAGATGTAGTCGGCGCCATCGTTGTAGAGGTACTGGAACTCACGGGTGGTGAGCATGACGCTCTCGAACTTGGTGCCGGCGTTGCAGGTGTTCTCGACGACGCGGCCGCTCTTGATGTCGCGGGTCTTGTAGCGCACAAACGCGCCGCCCTTGCCCGGCTTGACATGTTGGAACTCGACGATGGTGTAGACCTTGTCCTTGATGCGGAGACCGAGGCCGTTCTTGAAGTCGGCGGTAGAAATGGTAGGCATAGCGACCTTTCTTGTTATGGGCAGAACGCACAAGCGTCCAAATTACATACGATAGAAATTATACACTTGCAGACGGCGCCTGCAGCGAGCGCATAAAAAGAGAACGCGGGGCGTCCGAATCGATCCGAACGCCCCGCCCCAAACTATCTACCGAAGTAGACTAGCAGTCGATAACGTGCAGGTCGTGCGGGGTCTTGGTGAAGGGCTCGTAGCCGTTCTCGGTGACCACGCCGTAGTCCTCAAGGCGCACGCCGCCCACGCCGGGCAGGTAGACGCCGGGCTCCATGGTGACAACCGAGCCGATCTCGATGGTGTTCTTGCTGCGGTTGAAGTTGGGCAGCTCGTGGATGTCGATACCGACGCCGTGGCCCAGGCCATGGTTATAGTAATCGCCATAACCGGCATCGCCGATGATCTTCTTGGAGAGCTTGTAGATGTCGTTGCCCTCGACGCCCGGATGGATGGCGGCGACGCACTCCTCGTGCGTACGGCGCACGAGCGCGTACAGGTCGAGCTGCTCCTGCATGGGCTCGCCCATCACGACAGTACGTGTCATGTCGGAGCGGTAATCGCAGTAGCCCGCGCCGTAATCCATGAGGACAAAGTCACCCTTCTCGATCACGCGGTCACTCGGCACCGCGTGCGGGTTGGCGGTGTTGGGGCCACTCGCCACGATAGAGCCGAAGGCCAGGCTGTCGGCGCCGTTGGCGAACATAAAGTTCTCGAGCTCGTTACGAACCTGCTTCTCGGTCATGCCAGGCTTAATAAAGCCGAGCATGTGCTGGAAGGCGGCGTCGGTGATCGACTGTGCGTGGCGCATAAGCTCGATCTCCTCGGCATCCTTGATGGCGCGCATCTTACGGATGTCGTCATGCATCAGCGGCAGCATGCAGGCGACGGAACGATCCTCCAGGCCACGTTGGATGCCCTGGTAGAAGTTAATCTGCATGTCATCCTCGACAGCGCAGACGCGGCACCTATTGGCCGCGATCTTGCCGGCGACCCAGCCGGGAATGGTGCCCTCGTCCATGTCGTAGACCCAGGGGCTGCCGGCGGGCGTGTTCTCCTCAAAGCTGTTGAGGTAGCGCGAGTCGGTGTGGAACAGGCACTGGTCAGCCGTAATAAACGCAGCGTGCGGGAACTCGAAGGTGTAGTCGAAGACGCCCTTCACGCCCGTAAGCCAACGAAGGTTGGCCTCGTCGCGCACCACGATGGCGTCGTAGCCACGCTCGGCCATCAGGGCACGGACACGCTCGATACGACCGGCAGGACCGGCAGCAAACTCAGACATGCAGATTCCTTTCTTGTTGTCTCTATATAGACGGAACGGGTCTCAACCGAACGACGGAATCGCATGCGATCCGCAACCGATTGAAAACCCGCCCCTCAACATGATACGAAAGACGATGGAAGTCAATAAATCTTAGAGAAGTTCTTTGCGAGAAGCCAAGTAGGCATGAGCATGGCGCTCAAGAACCTCGTCCTCGACGCTCGTTAGGCGAATGGCGCCGAGTGCCGCGGGCAGCGGCAACATACTGCGGTTCGAGCGGGCGAACTGCTGCCTGCGGAACTCCTCGATAAACGCGGTGGGCTCCAGGTCGAAGGCAAGTTCCTCGATGCCAAAGTCCTCCAGGCAGTCATCGACCTCAAAGACGTAATCGATATCAAAGTCGCAGGCATCATGTGCTAGGCGCGCCTCAAAGCGCATGCCCTCGGATAACAGCTGATAGGCAGGGACCTGCGAAGCGGCATCGCCCAAGCAGGCGCGCAGGGTACGCTCCCCCGTCTTGCCAAAATCGAGCGCATGGCGAGCGCTCGGGTTCGTGGCCATCAGTACGTCCTTACGGGCAGTCTGAGACCATTGAACGGCATTGACGAGCGCGACCTCCTCGCCCGCGAGAATCTCGGGGACGGTCTCAGTAAACTGATTCCAGCGGGACTTACTGCTCGAAAGCATGGTGCCAACAAGCACCACAAAGCCGAGCTTGAGGTCCTCGGGGTCCGCCTCGCGAACAAGGTCGAGGTCACACACGACCAAGCCCGGTTCGGGACGGAACGCGATAGCGGGAAGCGCATTGGCAGACGAGGCGACGAGCGGCTTCATGGTCGTCGCGACCGTAAGCATGGCGTCGAAGGTCGTCGGCAACAGCGCGCACTCGGTTCGGCCGCACCACTGGTTGGCGCACCAGCTAACAACCGAGCAGGTTGCGGCATCGCCAACGGCGACAACCAGATCGTCGCAGGTAACGGCGTTGGCAGACAGGGCGCCAAAGATAGCATCAGCATCGGCCAGCGTGGCACCAACAGGCGAAACCTCGAGGACTAGCGGCGACACGGCAAAACCGGCGTCGACCAGCGCATGCTCGACGACCTCACCAAAACGCTCGGATGTGGCGTCGTTCCAAACCACCATCGCGCGCTTAGGCTTGCCCACAGCCGAGGAAAACATGCGCGACAGCTCATCGAACGCGCCCAATCCGACGCGGACATCGACACTGCGGTTTTGGAAATTGATCAGTTGACGGCGAATCATAGCAGCCCACGCTCCAAAAGTATCTCGGCACAAAGGTAGGAAACGTCCTCGAAGGACTTGTTGCGAATATCAAGGGTAAGGTCGGCGGCTTGGCGATACAGCGGACGGCGATGCTCAAACAGGCGCGCGGCATGCTCGGGCGAGCGGAAATCGGGGCGCGTGTCGGACCGACGAATCTGGCGAATCGAATCCTCGAAGTCGCCCTCGAGGTACACGCACGTACCCATTTCGTGCATCAGCTCAATATTCACCGGCGTCTCGACAATGCCGCCCCCGCACGAAACCAACAGGCTGCGCTCACTTTGGAGCGAACGGAGCGCCGAGGTCTCGAGCTCGCGAAAACGATCCTCGCCCTCGGTCTCAAAAATCTCGGTTACCGACTTGCCGCAACGACGCACGACCAGACGGTCGGTATCGATAAAACGCCGCTTGAACATAGTGCCGACGTTGCGCGCGAGCGTCGATTTGCCCGCGCCCAAAAAGCCGATAAAGAAGATATGGTCGCAGCCGTGTTTGGTGTGCTGGGACATAGCGAGACCTATTCCTCGCAGGGAAGGTCACGCAGGGCCCGGCGCTCAAAGATACGGAAAATCTGCGTATACCACAGGTCCTGCGTCGCCTGCGGCTTTACCAGGATGGTATCGACGCCGGCGAAGTTGCCGCTCCACACGTCCGTGTAGAGTTGATCACCGATCAGCACCGTCTCGTCGGCCGAGGCGCCGAGGCGCTTAAGGCCCGCCTTGAGGGCAAACGGCGCCGGCTTCATGGCGTGGCTGATGGCCTCGAGTCCCAGCTCGCGCGCAGAGCTCATGACCTGGTCGCGATGCCAGTTGTTGGACACCATGCACAGCTTAAAGCCTTTGGCGCGGGCGGCGTCGAGCCAAGCGGAAACCGCGGCGGGAACCTGCTCGGTGTCGCGCGGCACCAAGGTGTTATCGCGATCGAGCAGAATGGCGCGCTTGCCGTCGGCCCACAGGGTATTAAGGTCGATGCGATCGACCGAGGCAACGTATCGTTTGGGGCTAAAAATCCTCATGCTAATTCCAAGACTGTTGATGCTCTTCGTAGGTTTGCGAGAAGTACTCCTCGTCCTGCGTAATGTAGAAATACAGGTCCTCGGAGTCGGTCGGCTCAAGCGTGGCCTTGAGTGCCTCGAGCGACGGAGAGCAGATGGGCGTGGGCGGCAGACCCTCGTGTTTATAGGTGTTATACGGACTATCGCTCTGCAGGTCATCGGCGGTAACCTCGCCACCGGTGACATACATCATGGTCGCATCGCTGTTGAGATAGCGCAGACCGTCGAGCTTGCCGGCAAGGCGGTTGTAGAAGACCGAGGCTACGTGCGCACGTTGATCGGCGTTGAGGCCCTCGCGCTCAACGATAGAGGCCAAGTTGACGATGTCGTAGTCGGACATCTCCACGCCGTAGCGTTCCTTGATCTTGGCTTCGCAGCTCGCAAAGTCAAGCGACTTGTACTCGGTCTTAAACTGATCGAGCATGGCGCGAATCACGTCATCGGCCGTCGGCGAATCGCCCAGCGAATAGGTCTTGGGGAACAAGAAACCCTCGAGCGAATCGTTGGCGGCGCCCTTAAGGAAGCTATAGTCGTCAACGTAGTTGGAGGCCTTGGCCTGGTTGAGGAAGTCTTCCTTAGAGATGCTGTCGTAGGCCTGGGCCACACGGTCGGCGACTTGATCGACCGTTAGGCCCTCAGGGATAGTCAGCGCATTGGAGCCCGCGTTGGGGCCTTCCATGAGCTGCTGAACAACCTTGGTCGCATCCATGAGTGTGGTGAACGAATAATCACCAGGCTTGAGCGACATATCGGCGTTGAGCTTTTTCACCGCCGCATAATAATCCTTGGGATTTTCGACGATATGATTCTCGGAGAGAATCGAAGCGATGCTGTCACCCGAGGCACCATCGGGAATCGTGATAGTAACCTGCTGGCCTGCAACGACTTTCGCACCCTCACCGCCAAAGAAGCCCTTGACGGCTGGCACGACAAAGAAAACGATCGCGACAAGCGCAAGCACGGCAACAACGCCACCGATAATCATAGGCACCGGGGAGCCTTTCTTTTGAGCACCGCGACGAGCATGCGTGTTGTAGCTCGAGCGGGTCGCCGGAGCAACGCCATGCGAACCACGAGCGTGATGCGAATGCGATTGGGGGGCCTGCGTTCGCTGGGTAGGTGCCTGCTGCTTAAAGCGGGTGCCGCCTGCAGGCTGGGCCGTACGAGCAGTGGGCTGCTGAGCCGCGTGAGAAGCCGAATGCTGAACCGAACGAGCAGAAGGCTGCTGACCCGTCCGTTGAACAGGTTGGGCCGAACGAGAGAAGGACTGCGCCGGGCGCGCGGCAGGCTGAGCTGCGCGCTGCGTCGGCTGTGCCGGACGCTGGCCAGGCTGGGCAGGGCGCGACGCCGGCTGCTGTGTACGATTCGGCTGGCGCGGATCGGAAACACTAGGCATGCGAAACCTCCTCGTTTTTACGATCGAGCCACGTCTGCAAAAACAGGCTGGCGGCAATCATGTCGATCTTGCCCCTCATCTGCTTTTCGTTGAGTCCCTGCTCGCGCAGGATACGCTTGGCCTCTTGCGAGGACAGACGCTCGTCCTCAAACTCCAACGGAAGATCGAGCTCGTCGGCAATCTTTTGCGCCACAGCGGCAACGCGCTCGGCCTGAGGGCCGGGCTCACCGGCCATGGTCAGGGGACGTCCGCTTACCAGGATGTCGGGCTCATAGTCCTCAACCAGGTAGCGGAACGTCTTGGCCATACCGGTGACCTCGGCAGCCGGAAGCACCTTGACAGGCATCGCCATCTTGCCATCACGGCTCGAGACGGCGATGCCAATCCTGGTCTCCCCTATGTCCAGCGCGAGCGCAACCACAGCGACTTCTTAGATTCTTAGGCGCCGAGCGCGGTCTTAGCGGCCGCGAGGGCATCGGCGATGCCGGCAGCATTCTTGCCACCGGCCTGGGCCATGTTGGGACGACCGCCACCGCGACCGTCGACCAGACCCGCGATCTGCTTGATCACGTTACCGGCGTGGAAACCGGCCTTGACGGCGTCATCGGAGCCGGCAGCGAGCAGGGCCGGAGTGCCCTTCTCAGTCACGCTGGCGACGACACAAGCGACAGGGCCGGCGACCTTCTGATGCACGGTATCCCATACGTTGCGCAGGTCGGCAGCCTCAAGGCCCTGGAGCTCAGCGACGACGAGCTTGTAGCCATCGAGCTCGACGGCACCCTCGATGGCACTGGAAATGGCGTCGGAGGAGCCACCGGTCAGAGCCTTTTTGAGCTTGTTGGACGTCTCGCGCAGCTCGGCCTGCAGGTTCTCCACGCGGGCGGGAACCTCGTCGACGCGGCACTTGAGCGCAGCGGCGGCGGCGTCAACGAGCGCCAGGCGGTCGGCCATATAGTCGAGAGCACCCTTAGAGGTCACGGCCTCGATACGGCGGACGTTCGAGCCCGTAGAGGACTCGGAAATAATCTTGAACAGGCCGATCTCAGCGGTGTTGGCAGCGTGCGTGCCACCACAGAGCTCGCGGGAGAACGGCTGGTCCTCGGCGCCCACGGAGACGACGCGGACGACATCGCCGTACTTCTCTCCAAACAGAGCGACAGCGCCGGCAGCCTTAGCCTCGTCGATGCCCATGACACGGGTCACGACCGGCATGGAAGCGAAGATCTGCTGGTTGACCAGGTCCTCGACAGCCTTGAGCTGCTCGGAGGACAGAGCCTCGAAGTGCGTGAAGTCAAAGCGCAGGTGCTCGGGCGTCACCAGCGAGCCGGCCTGAGAGACGTGCTCGCCCAGGACCTGCTTAAGGGCGGCGTCGAGCAGGTGCGTGGCGGTGTGGTTGCGGCGCAGGAAGCCACGGCGCTCGGCGTCGAGCGCGGCGGTAACAGCGGCACCGACAGTCAGCGTGCCATCGGCAACGTGCGCGACGTGAGCATACAGGCCGTTGTGGTTCTTGGTGTCGGCAACGGTCAGAACAACGCCCTCGGCGGAAAGCTTGCCGGCATCGCCCTGCTGACCACCCATCTCGGCATAGAACGGGGTGCGGTCGAGCACAACCTCGACGTCCTCGCCGGCGGCAGCGGACTCGACGGACTCGCCGTTGCGCACGATGGCGAGAACCTTGGCGCCCTCGATCACATCGTTGTCATAGCCGTCGAACTCAGTCGCGGCGACCTTGTCGGAAAGCTCGACCCAAACGTCATTGAAGCTACCCCAGGCGTCGCCCTTGGCATTGGCGCGGGCGCGGGCCTTCTGGTCCTCCATACAGGCAGTGAAGCCGTCCATATCGACGTCGTGGCCAGCGGTGCCGGCGATCTCGACGGTCAGGTCGATGGGGAAACCAAAGGTGTCGTGCAGCTTAAAGGCAACATCGCCCGGAAGCACAGCACCCTCGGCAAGCGCTGCCAGGGCCTCATCAAGGTAGACGCGGCCGTTGTCGAGCGTCGTGGAGAAGCGCTCCTCCTCGGAGGCGACGATACCCTTGACGAGCGCGACGTTCTTGAGCAGCTCAGGATAGGCCTCGCCCATCTGAGCATTGACCTCGTCGATGAACTTGGTCAGGAAGGCGCCCTCGATGCCCAGCAGGCGACCGTGGAACACGGCGCGGCGGAGCAGGCGACGAAGGACGTACTCGCGACCCTCGTTACCGGGCAGGATGCCGTCAGAAATCATGAAGTCGACGGCACGGGAGTGGTCGGCGATGATGCGAAGAGAACGGCTGGCGCCGGAGTAATCGTCGGCGTCATAGGTCTTGCCGCTAATCTCCTCGCCCAGCTTGATGAGGTGCTGCATCAGATCGCCGTCGTAGTTAGCAGTCTTGTGCTGCATGATAGCGGCCATGCGCTCCAGGCCCATGCCCGTATCGAGGTTGCGGTGCGGCAGCTCCGGCATGGAGCCGTCCTCCTGGCGGTCGTACTGGGTAAACACGAGGTTCCAGAACTCAAGGAAGCGGTCGCAGTCGCAGCCGGGCTTGCAGTCGGGGCTGCCGCAACCGACCTCCTCGCCCATGTCAAAGTAGATCTCGGAGCACGGACCGCAGGGGCCGGTGGGGCCAGCGGCCCAGAAGTTGTCGTCCTCGCCCAGGCGGGAGATGTGGTCCTCGGCAACGCCCAGAGAACGCCACACGTCATGGGTCTCGTCGTCCTCGGTAAAGACGGTGAAGTACAGGCGGTCGAGCGGCAGCTTGAACTCCTTGGTGATGAGCTCAAAGGCCCAGGCGCAAGCCTGCTCCTTGGAGACGCCGCCAAAAGAGAAATCGCCGAGCATCTCGAAGAACGACAGGTGACGGCCGTCCTCGCCGATGCAATCGATGTCGTTGGTGCGGACACACTTCTGGCAGGAGATCGCGCCGATCTCCTTCATGGTCTTCTTGCCCTGATAGTACTCCTTAAACTGGTTCATGCCGGCGTTGGCAAGCAGCAGTGAAGGATCGTCGGGAACGAGGGACGAAGAAGGATAGAGCTTAAGACCGCGCTCCTCAAAGAAGTTGAGGAACTTGGAGCGAATCTCGGCCGTAGTCATTGACGGGTAGTCAGCACTCATAGAGGGAATCTCCTCGGTTTCACATCGAAACAGTTCAAACGTAACGATATTACCATCCCACCGCGCAAGTGCAAAAAAGAGGGCCGGCACAATGCCGGCCCTTCAGCGAAATTGCATGTTAGTGCGTATGAATGTTAACCCGAATTACCCTGCTAGTTGTCGTCATCGTCCATGGAGCCGTCGATGCCGGTTTTGGTGTCGTCCGAGTTGGAGTCATCGACCTTGGCAAAGGGGTTCTTGAAGAAACCCGTCGCATCGGGCTGCAGGCCCGAGAGCTTGATCCAGGGATTATCGAGCTCGGGCTTAGGCATGGCCTTGGCCTCGGGCGCAGTCTCGTTGCCGATGAGCTCGGACTCGTAGATGAAGGTGTCGTCGCCGAGCGCGTCGTAGGCGGCGACCGGGTTGCCATCGGCATCGCGGTACGGCGTGCCCTTAAACACGGCGCCGTCATAGGCCACAAGCTGACGGCCGGTCTCATTCTCGAAGTAGTACACGAAGATGCCCTTGAGGGCCGCACAAAGCGGGATGGCAATAATCATGCCGATGGGGCCCATGAGTGCCGAGCCAATAACGAGCGCCGTGAGGCTCATGATGGGATGCACCTGCACCGAGCTCTGCATGACCTTAGGAGAAATCACGTTGTCGGTGACGTTTTGCGCGACCATCGTCACGATGAGCGTCCATAACGCCAACATGGGGCTGAACATGAAACCGAGCACCGTGGCGATTGCTGCGCTCACCCAAGGACCGACGACCGGAACCAAATGCATGATGCCGGTAAAGATAGCCATGAGCGCCGCATACGGATGGCCGATGATCATAAAACCGATAAAGGCGAGGAAACCACCGCAGATGGACGTCACGACCATACCGCGCATGTAGCCGCCGACAGAGCGAGAAAGGATGGCGACCATAAAGCGGTACGAGGTCTCCTTCTCCTGACCGATGATGGTGCAAATCTCGTGGTGCATGCGAGGGTAGTCGCAGGCCATCCAGTACGCAAGCACCAGACCAAGGAAGATCACGAACAACTGCGAGGCCGTATTGGTGATGAGCGGGAACGCACCGCGGCCAAGCTCGGCAGCGATCTGAGACACGTACTTCGATGCCACGGTAACAAGCGACGAAAGATTATCGTCCAAATACTCCTTGAGCGGCGTGTTGTTGAGCGTCTTGGCATGCGAGATCATCTCGTTGAGATCGCCACCCGCAACACGAAGCTGCTCGGGCAGGCGGCTCAGGACTTCCATGATCTGACCAAAGAGAATCGGCGACAAGATGCAAACGACACCGACGAGCACGGCAACAACAACAATTAGCGCAATAAGCGAACCGATGCCGCGATTCACGCCATGGTGCTCGAGCCAGTTGGTGATCGGGGACATCACAAAAGCAATGATGGAGCCAACGGCAAGAAACTCAATAACCGGTGCCAGGATGCCCATAAGGTTAAAGATGACAGCAGCAATAACAATGCAGCCGACAACAGCCCAAATGCGCAGCGTCAGAACGCGGGTGTCGCGCAGCACGCGATCGGTTTGTTGGGGGTGTTCACTCATGAACGAATCATCACTCCGTCGGGGTCGATCTTGTCCTGAATCTTCTTAAGCGTGCGGCGCAGCAGACGCGAGACCTGCACCTGCGAGATGCCCAGCTTCTTGGCGATCTCGATCTGGGTCATGCCCTTCACAAAGCGCAGCTCGATCACCTCGCGCTCACGCGGCGAGAAATCGCGGATGGCTTCCTCGATCACCAGGCGGTCATCGGTAAAGTCGAGCTCGTTGTCATCGTCGGCGTAACGGTCGAGAATCGAGGGCGCATCGTCGGAATCGGACGCACCAGGAGCCTCGATGGGCACCGAGGTATAGGCCGAAGACGATTCCATAGCCTCGAGGACCTCATCGACAGTCACATCTAGATACTCAGCGATCTCCTCAACCTTGGGCGAACGCTGCAGCTCGTTGGTAAGTTTGTCAGTAGCCTGGTTGACCTTGGCCGAGAGCTCCTGCAGACGACGCGGTACGCGCACACTCCAGCCCTTGTCGCGAAAATGGCGTTTGATCTCGCCCAGGATAGTGGGTGTCGCAAACGTCGTGAACTCGAGTCCGCGCTCGGGATCAAAACGGTCGATAGCCTTGAGCAAGCCCAGATAGCCGACCTGCATGAGGTCGTCGAGCGGCTCGCCGCGATTCTTAAATTTGTTGGCAAGAAACCTTACCAGGTTCATATGGGACATGACGAGCTGCTCACGGGCGTCCGGATCACCGGTCTCCTTGTAACGACGAAACAGCTCGCGAGTTTTCTCCTTGTCCCAAGCGGTCTTGCCGCTCCGGGAACGTTCGGTCATATTAGATATCCGCCTTGAGGTCGAGGGAAAGCGTCAGGGGCGCCGTAGTCTTTTCGTAGGAGTCGCACACGCTCGCGAGGATGAGCTCGGCATACACCGCAGCCTGGTCGTCTTCATCGACCGTAGCCTGGTCGCCAAAGGTAATAGTCATGCCAACGTGGGTCTCATCGACATCGAATTTGATGGTGATGTCATCGCAGTCGACCGCGGTGCAACCAAAGATGAAAGCCTCCTCAGCAGCCATGCGGATGTCCTCGATGCGATCGACAGACATAGAGCACAGGGCACCAACGTTGGCTGCCGTCATGCGCACAAGGCGAGCGAGACGCGGGTCACCGGCAACGGTCAGCGTGATAGGGCAGGTTGCTTCGCTACTCATCGCAGGACTCCTCAGAGGTCTCGGCGGGCGTATAGGTGTAATACTGAGCCGGCTTGGATACAGACTTCTGACCATCATCGTCGCCCGCGGCGGCCTCGTCCTCGCCAATTAGGACGCGCTCGGTAGGCTGCTCGGCCTCCGCAACGGCAGCGGCGAGCTTGCGATCGGCGTCGGCTGCAGGAGCCTTCACCTTATTGAAGAGCTTCTGCACAGCACCGGCGGCAGAGTCGGTCACGCTCGACACAGCATTGCTGGCCTCGGCCATGCTGCCCGTAACCTCGGAAATGTCGCGAACCACGGCTTCGACCTCTACGAGATTGGAGGTAAGGGCATCAACTGCCGTCTTGCTCGACTTAAGCAGCGGCTCCATCTGGGCAAGCGCCGGCGTAAGCTCATCGACAGCGCCATCGAGCTTTGCCACCACAGGATGAGCCTCGGCGATGGTGTTGTTGAGGTCGTTCACGGTCTTATCGAGCGAGTCGACAACGGTGCGGGTCTTACGCAGGGTAAGCGCGAGCTCAACGATGGCCCACACGCCGGCAACGGCGAGCAGCAGCAGGGCGATTTGAATGGGACTCATGCAAGCCTCCCAAAGGAATCGATATACAGACGGTTTCCATGGTACCCCAAAGGGGACCGAACATGCCAAGAGCAGCAACGTGGGACAAAATTATCAGCAGCTACCTCGGTGCATTCCCGCTGCGGTCGCGTTCGCTTTGCTCTACGCGCCACTCTTCCCAGCCGCGCCCGGCAGGCTGCCAAAATGCACCGCGTTCCAAGCCATCGGGCAAATAGCGCTGATCGACCCAGCCTTCGGGATAATCATGTGGATACTTATACACACCGTATTCATCGCTGCCCGGGCGATGGCGATCGCGCAGATAACTCGGCACCTCGCGAAGCCCACTAGAATGGATATCGGCCAGCGCCGCATCGATCGAAGCCTCACACGCGTTGGATTTTGGCGCCAAGCACACATAGAGTGCAGCCTGAGCCAGGTTAATGCGGCACTCGGGATAGCCAATGACCTCGGCAGACTTAAACGCGGCATGCGCCACCAAAAGCGCCTGCGGGTCGGCGTTGCCAACATCCTCAGAAGCGTGAATCATAATGCGGCGAGCGATAAACTTAGGATCCTCCCCAGCATCGATCATGCGCGCGAGCCAATAGATCGTGGCATCGGGGTCACTACCGCGCATGGACTTGATGAACGCACTGATGATATCGTAGTGCATGTCGCCGTTTTTGTCATACGTAAAGCCGCGACGCGGGTTGGCAATCTTCACGTCATCCACGGTGATGGGATAGCGCTCCCCCGCCGCAGGCGCTGGCGTTCCCTCGGTATCGGGACGCGTGACGGCAATCTCGCTCGCAAGCTCGAGCGTCGTGAGCGCCGAGCGAGCGTCACCCGCTGCCAGCGTGCAGATGGTCTTGACCGTATCCTCATCGGCCGAGAACTTTCCGTTCAAGCCCTGTGGTGCCTCGAGCGCACGCTCAATAAGCGTGGCGATATCCTCATCCTTCAGATGTTCAAGCTCCACCACGCGCCCGCGCGACAACAGTGCCGAGTTGACCTCGAAGTACGGATTCTCCGTCGTAGCGCCAATCATAATGACGGTACGGTTCTCAACTGCATGCAGCAGGGCATCCTGCTGCGACTTAGAGAAGCGGTGAATCTCATCGATGAATAGAATGGTGCGGCGGTCGTACGTATTCAGGCGCGTCTTGGCCTCATCAATCACACGACGCAGGTCCTTCACGGTACCCGTGACGGCGCTGACCTCGACAAACTCGCTCTTGGTATGGTTGGCGATAATGTGGGCCAGCGTCGTCTTGCCCGTACCGGCAGGCCCGTACAGAATCACGCTCGAAAGCACGTCGTGCTCGATCGCGGCACGCAGCCATGAACCCTTACCGACGGCCTTTTGCTGGCCCACGTACTCGTCGAGCGAATTGGGGCGCATGCGCACCGCAAGCGGCGCATTCTGAAAGGAACGCTCGCGCGTCGAAGCAGAAAAAAGGTCGTCCATAGCCATCCCGTGTATCAATCAAAAACGTTTTCCACTAACAGTATACCAAATTAATACGAACTACCGTTCGTTAATATAGGTACGGTGCGGAAACTCCAGACCAGGGAACAGCTTGCTCGTCAGCTCGCAGAAATAACCGTCCGTCATGCTCGCGATATAATCCACCACGGCTTGATCCTTGTCGTCCTGCCAGGCATAGGTGCGATCATAGTAGGAAAGCTGCTGCTCAATGCGCGAAATATGGTGCTTAAAGATGTAAGAGGACTCGTCGCCACTGTTTAGATCCCGCAGGCAACGGTCGTAGAGCTTTACGAACGCCTCGCGCAGCTCCGCCTCGGAATCGCCTTCGATACCGCCCTTGCTATAGATCTTCTCGTAGTTCTCGCGCTTGGCTCGGCGAATTTCCTCAAACAGGTCCTCGCTCATCTCGATGCGCGGCTTACCATAGCTGTGCTCAACGATATCGATGGAAGCGTGCGTAAGGATCCAGCTGTTGTAGGCACCGCCCCGGCCATCATCAAAAGCGTCGGGCGAAAGCAGGCCCGCCGCGATCGCATCCTGACGGTCACGACCGACATAGGCAAGAATATCCGAGATGCGAACGACGCAGCCCTCGAGCGTCATGGGACGCAGATGCTCAATTGCGCTATAGCCCGTGGCAATGCAATCCTCAACCGTCTGGTCAAACTGGTCAAAGGAGCCCATGTCCGAGAGCTCAAACACACGCTGCTCGTACTCGCCGTTATGGCATAGCACGCCGTCGAGCGTCTGGAGCGACACGTTGCGGCCATACAACGCGTCGAGCACGCGGACCGACTGCACGTTATGGAAAAAATAACGCCCCGTGCGCTCATGATAGATATCGTTGAGGAAGCGCTCGCCGGCATGGCCGAAAGGCGTGTGTCCCAAGTCATGACCCAGGCCAATCGCTTCAATCAGATCGCAGTTGAGCCCGAGGGCGCGACCGATATCGCGCGCAATGCGCGAGACGAGCTGCACGTGTAGACCACGACGCGACAAGTCGTCGTTGCTTCGAAAGCTAAAAACCTGCGTTTTGCCTGCATAACGGGTGTACGCCGGTAGATGGAGGATTTTTTCGGTATCGCGCATAAACGCCGGACGCATAAGCGTGCCTTTGTCCGCATCGCGATCGACACGACGAATGACCTGGTCGTCGTTGCAACGATACGGATTGACAGTGCCCGAAGCACGATTGGCGGCAATGCGCTCGACGAGCTCGGGCGACAACGCCGAAGGAATACGGTCCATACGCGCCTTGATGGCGGCCGTTTCTTGATTAGTTGCCATGGCATGCTCCTTAAGAACGATGCGCAATCGGTTACAGAGTGCAGCCCACGACCTCGATTATGGCAAAAATCGGCACTAAAAACGGGAGCAATGGCAGGGAGCGCGATTTTGTGAAGAGGCAGGAGAGGGCCAGGGCCAGGAGTGCGACGGCAAATGCCACGATGCCACCCATAGGGTCGAGCGTGCAAAGCGCGAAGAGTGCTTTGGCGTCCCCCATGCCAATCCCCGGGGCTTGACGAAGGCGCCGCCAGAGCGACTCAGTAAGCACAAGGGCAAGGTAGACGATGACCGCAAGACCGGCATGATCAAGTGCAGTGTTAACGCCCCTGTCGAGCCAAACGCCTGCTAACGCCGCCACGGCACATGCGCCGGCAAGCTCATTGGGAAACCGCCGCTCACGGGCATCAATCCACGCGCCGGCAAAGATGCAAATCCAAAACGGGATATAGATCATCGAAAACCTCCTTGAGCAGCTGCTCAAAAGCAAAAACCACCACAAAGGTGCCTGTCCCCTTTGCGGTGGTTTTGGTGGTGGTTATTTGGCGCCTTGCATGACCTCGTCAAGGGTAACGCTGACGGCGTGCTGCGTCGGGACCCAGTCGACCTTCAGGAACAGCGCGGCCACCGTGATGGGGATATAGCTGAACATAAAGATCGGGAAGGTAAACAGGTTAGTCACCAGACGCCACTTTTGCGCGCAGTGAATGTGCTTGTACTCAAAGATAGTCGTGAGCAGCGCCAGGATAAAGAAAGTCAGATACATCATGGCGAAGGTCATAATGAGCGAAACGGCACAGGCCTGCATCTCGACTTCGGTAGCCAAAAAGCCGTGCGAGAGTCCACCCACGATCAGGAACGTCGCATTGGCGAGCATCGAGATGAGCGACAGCAGCATACCCGGGGCGATCGTCATGAACATGTCGTAGGCGGCAAAGCGATGGTAGCGGAAGATCGACTTGACCAGGTGCTTACCGTAAGTAAAGAACACCTGGTAGAAGCCCTTGGTCCAACGCATGCGCTGTTTCCAGGACGCCTTAAACGTCACGGGTTGTTCGTCAAAGAACTCCGCCGGCGCATAGCCAATGCGAATGCCGTGAATGGCGCAGAACGTGGTGAACTGAATGTCCTCGGTCAGCGTGTGGAACTGCCAACCGTGCATGCCCTCGATAACGCTGGCGGAGATGAGGTAGCCCGAACCCGAAACAGCGCAGGACGTCTTGCAGATATTACGCGCGTTGTTGAGGAAGCGCGCCTCGCGTAGATACCACGTGGCATTAGCAGCCGAGATCCACGAGCTGCCGAAGTTCTTGGAATTGCGATAGCTCGTGACCACATGGAAGCCCTGGTCAAAGGCATCATTCATCTTGGAAACGTAATCGCGGGAGATAACGTTATCGGCATCGAAGATAAAGTAGCCCTCAAACGTGTCGGGATACTCGTTGAGAATGCGGTCGAAGCCAAAGTCCATGACCCAGCTCTTGCCCTTGCGGGCCAGGTCATTGCGCTCGTAAACAATGGCACCGGCCTCGCGCGCGAGCTGCGCCGTGTTGTCGGTGCAGGCATCGGCGACCACGAAAACCTCGATGAGCTCGGACGGATAATCCTGGTCCTTGATGGAGCGAACGAGGTTGGCGATCACGGCCTCCTCATTATGCGCCGCGATAAAAAAGGCATAGCGATGGAGTTTTTTGGCCTTGGGAGGCGCGACCTCGCCACGAAGAGCGCCAATGACAAAGAAGACCACCTGGTACAGAAAGCAGACCGTGAGCAGCGTAAACACAATCTGGTTAAAGATCACGATGGGCGTGTTAGTTTGTAAAAAGGCGAGCATGCAGGCTCCCGAGAACGCGTTACGTAAACAACCGTATATTTTACCGCAGGCTTACCGAGTTCAAGAAACCACCTAATACCGGCTAGGCTTCGAGAAGGCCAAGCTGCGGGACGATGTCGTCGCCGGCGGCGGTGCGGCCAAGCGAGCGCGGAGCCAGATCGTCGAGAACCGCAGCGAGATCCCACGGCAACTCGTCGCGGCACTCAATGCGCTCCCCCGTCACGGGATGGTCGAATGCGACGCGCCAGGAATGAAGGAATTGCCTGGTCAGACCCTGATCGGCGCGTGCATCACACTTGCCGTAGAGCGGATCGCCCACGCAGGCATGGTTGATATGGCGCATATGCACGCGAATCTGATGTGTGCGGCCCGTAAACAGGTGGCACTCGACGAGCGTATAGCCGTCATCAAAACGCGTGGAATCAAAGCGCTCAAGGACCTTAAAGGTCGTAATGGCCTGGCGCGCGAAAGGATCGTCCGAAACCGCCATCTTGACGCGGTCGCGCGTAGAACGGGCGATACCGGTATTGATGGTGCCCTCGTCCATGGCGATGTGCCCGTGGACAAGCGTGATATAGCGGCGGTCGAGCGTACGCGTGCGAATGAGATTTTGAAGCGCGCGCTGCGTGTCGTCGTCCTTTGCCGCAAGCATGAGGCCCGAGGTATCGCGATCCAAACGATGCACGATCCCAGGGCGGTCCTCACCCTGCACGGTACCAAGATGGTCGATACCGCAGTGGTAGACCAAGGCGTTCGCAAGCGTGCCGCTCTCGTGGCCGTGGGCGGGATGGCACACCAGCCCGCGCTGCTTGGAGAGCACAATGAGATAGTCGTCCTCATAGCGAATGTCGAGCGGGATGGCCTCGGGAATCACATCGGTGGGATCGTGCGGCTCGGGCAGGTCGACCGAGATGCGGTCACCGGCGCGTACGGCATACTTTTTTGACAGACAGGTCTCGCCGTTCACGATTACGGCGCCGCCCTCGATCAGATGCGCGCAGGCAGAGCGCGTGGGGCAGCCGTCGTTGGCACCCAGAAAGGCGTCGAGACGCTGGCCAGAGCAATCGTCGGCAACAAGAATATGGATGTCGGCCATTAACGCTCATTCCTTTCGCGAATCTTGCGGGCACGCTCCCCACGCTGCTTGGCTTTGCGCTTAGCGCGGGCCTCATCACGGGCATTGAGCTCAGCAGTCGCATCGACCTCGCGAGCGGCGGGACTCAAGAACATGTAACCGATAAGCGCCAGCACAACACCGACCGTAATGCCGATATCGGCCACATTGAAGACGGGAAAGTCGATGAAGGTGGTGGCAATAAAATCGGTCACGAAGCCAAAGGCCAAACGATCGATAGCGTTGCCGATAGCACCGCCCGCAACCATCGCCATGCCCACAACCTCAAGATGGGCGAGCTGGGGTGCACGAACGAGGTACACGGCAATAGCGACAATGACCGCCAGCGCCAACACGGCAAACGCGATGCCATGCCCCTCGCCCATGCTAAAGGCAGCGCCGATATTGCGGACAAACAGGAAGTCGATCACGCCGGGGATGACGGTCACATGCAGTGCATCGCCCACGGCACGAACCGCAAGCTTGGTCAACTGGTCAACAAGCAGCACAACGAGCGCCACCCCACCAGCAACACCCAACCGCCAACGCAAAGGCGGCGTCATATCCCCAGCACGACCCAAATCAATCCCCTACCCTCAAGAACATCGAATTACGTTTAATACAAAGAACTATCTTATATTGCCATACGCAGAACGCACGACATATCCACCAACGCAAGCGAAATAACCAGCTAAAAACGAAAGCGACATTCCGAATAACGGAATGTCGCTTAATAGCTTTCGACTAAAAACGCAAGTCGAAAGAAAGCCACTAGCTCCAGCAATGGAAACGCCGCGTTATCGTCACCAACAGCGAAAACGTCCCTAAGCGAGCAAGGTGACGTGAAAGAGGAGGGAAGCGTACTTTGGTACGCGACCGACGATTGAACGTCAGATTGCCGCTTAGGGGCGTTTGCAGCGTAGGTAGGTTACGGCGTTCTACGAACGCCGTAACCTACAAAGCATCGGCGCAGCGCTTGCAAATATGAGCGTGGCCGTTGTACTCGCCGACGGTGGTGCGGTAGTTCCAGCAACGGTCGCAGCACTCGCCCTCGGCAGCATCAATGCAGACGGAAAGCTCTTCGCCCTGGGTCAGCTCAACATCGGAGACGATGTAGAACTCGGCCAGGTCGACCGCTTTGTCACCAGTCAGCAGCGCGTACATCTCGGCGGGAACGACCGCCTTGACGCGAACCTGCTGGCTCTTGGTGAAGGTGCCGGCAGAACGGGCATCCTCAAGGGCCTTGGTCACGGCGCTACGGAGCTCAAGAGAAGCCTCGAGCACGCCCTCGAACTCATTGGCCTCGTCGACCGTGATGGGCGACTTGTACCAATCGAGCAGCGCGGCGTACTTCTGGTGATCGACGCAGCCAGCGGGCGCATATGCCATGGCCTCGTCAACCGTGTAGGACAGGATCGGCTGCAGGTCGCGCATGAGCATCGAGAAGAGCTCGGCCAGCACGGTCTGGGCGCTGCGACGCTCGAGCGAGCCGGGCTTGTCGCAGTACAGACGGTCCTTCAGGGCGTCGAGGTACACGTTGGAGAGCTCGGTAACCACGAAGTCATAAAGCGCACGGTAGGCGCGCGGGAACTCGTAGCTGGCGTAGGCGTCGTCGACCTCGGCCTGAACCTGAGTCAGGCGGGCAACCATGAGCTTATCGAGCGGCAGCAGGTCGGCAAAGGCGACGCCGTCGGTCTCGGGCTCAAACTGACCCTCGAGCTCGGAGAGCAGGAAGCGCAGCGTGTTGCGGAAACGACGGTAGGCATCGGACGTACGAGCAAGGATCTCGTGGTCGATGGACACGTCGGAGCTGGTATCGACGGATGCAACCCACAGACGGATGATGTCAGCGCCCATCTCGTCGCAGACCTTATTGGGGTCGATGACGTTACCGAGCGACTTGGACATCTTACGGCCCTGGCCGTCGAGGGTGAAGCCCTGCGAGACAACCGCCTTGTACGGAGCGTGGCCGTTGGCGCCCACCGAGGTGAGCAGCGAGCTTTGGAACCAACCGCGGTGCTGGTCGGAGCCCTCGAGGTACACATCAGCCGGATACTCCAGCTCGGGACGGTACTCGCAGACGGCCTTCCAAGAGACGCCGGAGTCCCACCACACGTCGAGGATGTCCTTATCAGCCTTGAGGTGATGGCCGCCACACTTGGGGCAAACGCAAGCCTCGCCCAGGTAACTCTCGGGAGCGTCGGTGAACCAGGCGTCGGAGCCCTTCTCGTGGAAGAGCTTGATGACGGCGTCGAGCGTGGCGTCGTTCATGACCTTCTCGCCGCAGTCGGCGCAAGTGTAGCTGGGGATAGGCACGCCCCAGTTGCGCTGACGGCTGATGCACCAGTCGGGACGCTGCTCGACCATGGCGCCGATGCGGTTGGCCGCGTGGGCCGGATACCACTTGACGTTCTCGCGGACCTCTTTGCCAGCCTGCTCGCGCAAACCGGTCTTGTCCATCGAGACAAACCACTGGTCGGTAGCACGGAAGAGCACCGGGTGCTTGCAACGCCAGCAGTGCGGATAGCTGTGCGTGATCTTCTTCTCGAGGACCAGGGTGCCGCGCTCGCGCAGGAACTCGATGATGTGCGGGTTGGCCTCGTCGGTATCCATGCCGCTGAAGGGGCCGCCGGTGCCAAACTCCTCGCCGGTGTAGAACTTGCCGTCGTCATCGACCGGCATGCAAATGTCGGTGATGCCCTCCTTGAGGCAGGCGAAGTAGTCGTCGACGCCGTGACCGGGCGAGTTGTGGACGATACCGGTACCGTCATCGACACCGACGTAATCGGCCAACAGTGCCACGCCCTCAACACCGTCAAAGATCGGCTGCTTATAGTGAATGTGATGGAAGGTCTCGGCGGGAACCACATAGGGCTTGCCGTCGACCACAACCGGGGTGTACTCCCAGCCAAACTCCTCGCAGCACTTGGGAGCCAGGTCCTCGAGCATGACCTCGGCGCGGTCGTCGTGCTCAACGGCGACGTAGGCGGCACCGGGCTTGAGAGAAACTGCCTGGTCGGAGGGGATGGTCCACGGCGTGGTCGTCCAGATGATAAAGTCAACCGGGCCGTCGAAGTTCTCGAGGCCGACGGGCTTGGAGGTCATCTCAAAGCGCACGAAGATGGACGGGCTCGTCTCGTCGGAGTACTCGATCTCAGCCTCGGCCAGCGCGGTATGGCAGTGCTTGCACCAGTGGACGGGCTTGTGACCGCGATAGATCATGCCCTTGTCGAACATGGCCTTGAAAACCTCGATGTCGGCGGCGTCATGCTGGTGATAGAGCGTCAGATAGGGGTTGTCCCAATCGCCGAGCACGCCCAGGCGACGGAAGCCGGCCTTCTGCAGCTCGATGTTCTCGACAGCGAACTTATTGCAAAGCTCACGGATCTTAGCCGTGGAGGTCTGGTTGAACTTCTCGGTGCCGAGCTTCTCCTCGACCTTATGCTCGATCGGCTGGCCATGGCAGTCCCAACCGGGAACATAGGGAACCTCATAGCCCTGCATCATCCAGTAGCGGTTGATCATGTCCTTGGAGATCTTGTTCATGGCGTGGCCGATGTGGATCGGGCCGTTGGCGTACGGAGGGCCGTCGTGCAGCACGAACTTCTTGTGACCCTCGTTCTTCTTCAGAACCTGCTCGTAGACCTTGTTGTCCTGCCAGTCCTTGAGTCGCTTGGGCTCGGACTTGGAAAGACCGGCACGCATGGGAAAACCGGTTTTGGGCAGATTCATCGTCTGCTTGTACTCGTTTGCCACGGTACCCCTTTCATGTCGTGGGCGCGCACGCCCGTTGGGCACCAAAAAAGCGCCCGTCCCTACAAGCTGGGACGAAGCGCCACAAAAACGGGCTGTATGCCCGCAAAAGCTCTTCGTTTAACCACCCAGCTTAGATGCCCTCGCCCGCGTATTCGCGCGCTCGCATCCGTTACTCGGCTGGCCTGTATCGACGACCATCTCGGCGATATCTACTAAGACGTGCCTGCGCGGCACGTCCGTTGGGACCGCAGCTCCGGGGTGATTTTCATCGGTCGCATGCACGGGTTCTCAGCGCTCCCCGCTCTCTGTGGCATGCGGACGGCCGACTACTCGTCCCCATCAACGCTTATGCGGAGTATGCTAGCACGTTCCGCGCCGGCGAAAAACCCTCAACACTGGTTTCATACGTAAGAAATTTCTCGTGGTCGTTAGCCTTCTCTAGGAGCAAAATACCTGAAAGCACTTTAACTAACGAAAGAAGGCTGCCATGCGCACAATCGGAATGAGCGACTACACCGTCGGCGAGGATTGCTTTACCGAGCTGCCCGCCGCACTGGCGGAGTACGGCGCGAAGAAAGTCGCCATCATTGGTGGCAAGCGAGCCCTAGCTGCGGCGCTGCCGGGCATCGAGGCGGCGCTTGAAGGTACCGACGTCGAGATTCTGGAGACGCGCGTCTACGGCACCAACAGTACGCGCGCCAATATCGCCAAGGTCGTGAACTCCCCCGCTTGCCAGCAGGCAGACGTGCTTATCGCCTGTGGCGGCGGCAAGGCACTCGACACCGTCAAGACAGCGGCAATCGAGCTCAAGAAGATTGTCTTTACGGTGCCGACGATTTGCTCTAACTGTTCCGCCGCGACCGCCATTGCCGTCGTCTACAACGACGATGGATCGCTCGAGGGCTATTCGTACCCCAACCGACCGGCGCACATCTTCATCAATCCCAAGATCATCGCCGAGGCTCCGGCGGAGTACTTCTGGGCCGGCGTGGGCGACGCCCTGTCCAAGCAGCCCGAAGTCGAGTACGCCACGAGCGCCGGCGACCTGGAGCACACCGCCGGCCTTGGCCTGGCTCTTGCCCACACCTGTTCCGAGCCGCTGTTTACCTACGGTGTTCAGGGTCTTGAGGACGTTCGTCAGAATCTGTCGAGCGAGGCCGTCAAGCAGATCGCGCTCGACATCGTGGTCAACACGGGCTATGTCTCGAACCTGACCAACCAGAACGATTACTACTACAACTCGAGCGTGGCGCACGCGTTCTACAACGCCACCTGCAGCATTCCGCGTGAGGGCACCTACCTGCACGGCGAAGTCGTAAGCCTGGGCGTGCTGGTGTTGTTCGCCTACACGGGCGACACCGAGAACCTTAAGCGCTATGCTGACTTCAACAAGCAGATGGGGCTGCCCGTAACGCTTGAGCAGGTCGGGCTTTCCGAGACCGATATCCCTGCCCTGTGCGAGCACGCGCACGCCACCAACGAGTGGAAGCAAGGCAACCCGGAGCCCTTCACCGACGAAAAATTCGCCGCCGCCATCAAGGCCGCCAACGCCTACGGCCACACGCTCTAGACCCAGGCCAAAACCACCACAAGGGAGCAGCACCTTTGTGGTGGTTTTTTATTGCTCCAGCATGCTGGGGTCGAACTCGCTAGCCGGGATCACGCGATAACCGTGGCGGAGCAGTAAATCAACGAAGACGCCGTTGCCCGCCGTAAGGGTGCCGCTGAATGTTCCGTCGTAGATGCGACCCGCGCCGCACGAGGGACTACGGTCCTGCAGGATGCACGCGGCGATCTCTTCCGGCCCGCCCGCCTGCTCGCACATATCGAGCGCTCGTTGGGCACCCAGGCGAAATTCGCGATCGACCGATATGCCCTCGCAGGTACGAACCTCTCCGTTCACAATCTCGGACGGCTTGCGCGGCGTGGGCAGGCCCCCAAAGACCTCAGGGCACACCAAGAGGACCTCGGTCCCTGTACGCTCGCAGGCCTCGACCAACTCGCGATGGTAGTTGTCGAGCCCGTTATACTTGCAGCTCTCGCCCATCAAGCAGGCGCTCACCACGATCTTCATTTCCATCCCTCTCAAGCAAAACGCCCCATTTGAGAAAGCTGCTCAAATGGGGCGTCGGCGTTTACTGGCTCGGCCGCGGCTTTACTGCTGCTTGGGCATCAGCGGATTCTCGCGCGTGAGGAGGTTCATGAACTCCTCGCCCGTGATGGTCTCCTTCTTATACAGATAACGAGCCAGCTCGTGGAGCTTAAACTTGTTCTCCTTCAGAATCTGCAAAGCGCGGTCGTGCGCATCCTCGATCAGCTTGGCGACAATCGCGTCCACGCGCTCGGCCGTACCGGGGGCGCAGGTGAGCGACGTGTCCTGATTGAGATACGCGTTCTGCACGGTACCGAGCGCCATCATGCCAAACTCGTCGGACATACCAAAGCGCGTCACCATATTACGGGCGAGCTTGGTGGCCTGCTCGATGTCGTTGGCGGCGCCGGTCGTCATCTCTCCAAAGATGAGCTCCTCGGCTGCGCGGCCACCGCAATAGACAGCGAGCTTGTCCAAGACCTCCTGGCGCGTCGTCAGGAAGCGCTCGTCCTCCTCGACCTGCATGGTATAACCAAGAGCACCGCTCGTGCGCGGCACGATGGTGATCTTCGTGACCGGCGCAGAGCCCTTCTGGCGAGCGGCAACGATGGCATGGCCGATCTCGTGATAAGAAACGACCTGCTTCTCGTGGTCGGACAGCACCGTGGACTTACGCTGTTGGCCGGCAATGACGACCTCCACCGACTCCTCGAAGTCGTCCTGGGTTGCACGCTTGCGACCCTCGCGAACGGCGCGCAGGGCGCCCTCGTTGATGATATTGGCCAGGTCGGCGCCCGAGGCACCGGGCGTGGCGCGGGCAATCGCGGTCAGGTCGATCGGCGGCTCGGTCTTCACGCTCTTGGCATGCAGCTCGAGGATGTTCTTGCGGCCGGTCAGATCGGGCAGCTCGACGGGGATGCGGCGGTCAAAACGACCGGGGCGCAGTAGAGCGGGATCGAGACTGTCGGGGCGGTTGGTTGCGGCAAGGACAACGATACCCTTATGGTTATCGAAGCCATCCATCTCGGTCAGCAACTGATTGAGCGTCTGCTCGCGCTCGTCGTTGCCGCTAAAGCCGCCGCCATCGCGCTTCTTACCGATGGTATCGATCTCATCGATAAAGACGATACACGGTGCCTTTTCCTTGGCCTGCTTAAACAGGTCACGAACCTTAGCAGCGCCGCGACCGACAAACATCTCAACGAACTCAGAGCCCGAAATGCTAAAGAACGGAACACCGGCCTCGCCGGCAACAGCCTTGGCAAGCAGGGTCTTACCGGTACCCGGAGGGCCAACAAGGAGAGCACCACGCGGCAGCTTGGCGCCGATCTCCTCGTAGCGCTGCGGCTTCTCCAGAAAGTCGACGACCTCCTTGAGAGACTCCTTGGCCTCTTCCTGACCGGCGACGTCCTTAAAGGTCACGCCCACGTCCTTGGAGGCGATCACGCGCGCGCCGGACTTACCCAGTCCGCCGCCGCCAAAACCGCCGCCGCCAAAGTTCATCGACGGGCCGTCATCGCCCATAGCCTTCTTCATGCGGCGGTTGAGCCACCAACCGATGAGGAAGAAAATCGCCATGGGAAGAATGAGTGTGAGCAGGTAGTAGGTCATCAAACCCGAGTTTTTATCGGGAACGACCGACTCCAGCGAAGCGCCAGACTCAAGCACGCGATCGGTAAAGCCCGCGTCATTCGGCACACCGGTCGTCTTGTAGGCGATGTTCTCGTCCTCGCCCTTCTTGGTGTAATAAATCGAGTAATCGTCCGTGTTGTACTCGACCTTGTCGACGCTCTTCTTATCGAGCGCTTTGACAAACGTCGAGTAATCGGTCTTCGTAATCTGCTGCGTGTGACCGATGTTGGGGAACAGAACGGTCGAGAGCACGAGGTAGACGACGAAGGCGATGAGCACGTAGAGAATCATATTCCGTCTACGTTTGTTGTCATCCATCTCCATCTGCTTGAACTCCATCTACTGGGGTTGATAATGCTTTCTAGAATACCCAACCCGGACGGCGATAAACCGACGCCGGGCACGAAAGGACAGAGATGGCATCACTGTAAGTCGGCAAGGTTCAAATCTATACAGGCGACGGCAAGGGCAAGACGACGGCTGCGCTGGGGCTCGCGCTGCGCGCGACGGGCTACGGGCTCGACGTTCTTAGGCTGCAGTTTGCCAAGAAACTGCACTGCGCCGAACACGATGCCGCGCCGCGCCTGGGGCTGCGCATCGTACAAGCTGACCGCGACACGCCCGAGGCTTGCGCCGCACAGATCATGGAGCTCGCATGCGAGCAGATATCACAGGTCGACGTTCTGATTTTGGACGACCTCGGCGAGGCCATGCGCCGCGGCTTCGTGACACGCGAGGATGTCGAAGCGCTGATCGCGATAAAGCCCGCCACCACGGAACTCGTGCTCACCGGCCGCGGGCTGCTGCCGTTGGCCGACCTCGCGGACTTAGTCACCGAAATACGTCCCATCAAACACTACTTCGACGAAGGCCTCCTAGCCCGCCAAGGCATCGAATACTAATTGATTCGTTTTCCGCCAACACCTACAGCTCATAAGGAAGTTGCGGTGGAATAGTACTTGTTTGACGGTCCGCAAGGGCTTTTCAGGAACTATTTCACCGCAACTTATCAGGGGTATCTGACGGATGAGCTAGGCGGTGGCGCGACCTAACCAGTTGCCGCTGTGGTGGTAGATGGTGAACATGGTTGCGGTGATGAGCCAGGTTACGGGGTAAACCAGCAGTAGATGCTCGAGCGACGGATCGAAGGGCATGATCGCAAACACCCAGATCACCCTCAAGACAACGGTGCCAAAGATGGTGAGCATCATAGGCTGCAAACTCACGCCGGCGCCGCGGATGGAACCCGAGGCGTTCTCGATAATCGAGAAAATCGCATAGAACGGCGCAATGAAATGGAGGATAGTCGTGGTGTACGCCGAAATCGAAGCATCGTCGACAAACAAACGCGACAGCGGGCCCGAGAACACCAGCAGCACGGCAGACAGGCCACCAATGAGCATAAACGACAGCACGAGCGACGTATGGTAGCCCTTGCGCATGCGCTCGTAGTTGCGCGCGCCAAAGTTCTGCGCCGAGAACGTAGTGATCGATACGCCGAGCGCCTCGGTCACCATCCAGATAATGCCATCCAGGCGCCCAGATAGACCCCAAGCAGTCGTGACATCGGCGCCAAACGAATTAACCGACACCTGGATCAGCACGTTCGAGATCGAATAGGCAGCCGATTGAAAACCGAGTGGCAGACCACACGAGATCATACTCTTGCAAATACCGCGATCGATACCGAGCTTAGACAGCGAAAGACGCCATGCACCCGGAGCGCGCATCATGCGCAACACGATCATCGTTGCATTGGAGCAAATGGTCAGCGCCACCGCGATGCCGCAGCCCAGCGCCTCCATATGCAACACAGCGACAAAAATGATATCCAGCACCACGTTAACCAGGCAGCCAGAGGCAATGATCACGGCGGGGCCGCGCGTGTCGCCCACGGCACGCAGCAGTGCGGTTCCCATATTAAGCAGCAGTGCCGCAACCATCGCGGCAAAATAACAGCGAGCATAGGCCACGCCCTCGGCCAATAGTTCATGCGGCGTGTTCATAAGCACCAGCATGGGCTCAACGAACACTATGCCAAGAATCGAGAAAGCGATACCGCCCACCAGCGCGAGCGTCATGGCTGTATGAACCGAACGACTCAGTCGCTCATCATCGTGCTGGCCAAAATACTGACCGGTAATGACCGCGCAGCCGGCGCCGACGCCAACGCAAAAGCCAATGCAGAGCTCGGTGAGCACCATCGTGGCTTGAATGCCACCCAGCGCGAGCTTGCCGCCAAACTGGCCAACGATATACGTACCGATAAGCGTGTAGGCCTGCTGAAAAAACGAACTAAAAAAGATGGGAACGCACAGCGACAGCAGCTGTTGCCAAATGACACCCTGCGTTACATCGATAGCCGTAGATTTCTTAGCCACACGCCCTCCCCGCCAACGTATGTTAAACAACAAAACGGCAATTTAAGACCAAAGCAAATACCAGCTTAGCACCGACCGGCGTCGACCGAAACACCCCGAATCAGAGCCCAGTGCAAAATATCTGCCTAGTGATACAAACCCGGCTGGTAGTGATACTCATTGCTCACGTGCGGGCACAGCTGCCAAAAGGCGACGGCGCTCGCCGCGGCCACGTTAAGCGAATCGACCCCGTGCGCCATCGGAATGCGCACCGCGTGGTCACAGCCGGCAATGGTCTTGGCGCCCAAGCCGGCACCCTCGGTGCCCATAAAAATCGCTAAGCGATCAATCTTCCGCAGTACAGGATCATCAAGCGAAACAGAGTCGTCCGTCAACGCCATAGCGGCACACGAAAAACCGGCATCGTGCAACGCGCTCAGACCATCATGCGGCCACACACGAGCCTCGCTGCCAATGCGCGTCCACGGCACCTGAAACACGGTGCCCATGCTCACGCGGGCCGAGCGACGATACAGTGGATCGCAGCACGTCGGGCTGACCAAAATACCGTCAACGTTCAATGCGGCAGCCGAGCGGAAAATCGCGCCAACATTGGTGTGATCGACAATACCCTCAAGCACGCACACGCGCACCGGACGACCCCCCGCCGCCTCGACAACGCCGCCCAAGAACTCATCAACCGGAATCTGACGCGGGCGACGGAACGCCGCCAGCGCGCCGCGCGTCACGTTAAAGCCCGTCAACTGCTCCATGAGCTCCATGGAGGCCACGAACACGGGAACCGGACCCGCTCCCTCGCGCACGACAAGCTGGTCAAACAGCGGCATCATCTGGTCGAGCCAGCGCTCGCCCAGAAGAAAGCTCACCGGCTCATATCCGGCGCGAACCGCACGCTCGATGACCTTGGCACTCTCAGCGATAAAAATGCCCTTCTGCGGCTCCAGCACGCAGCGAAGCTCACGCTCGGTCAGTCGCACGTAGGCATCGAGCCGCTCGTCCTCGAGCGAATCAATTCGCAGAACCTCAACGGCATCAGTCATAGCAGCCAGCCCGCACCCTTCTTTACAGCACATCTATACCAAACGAGGCGACGCTAAGCGCCGCCCCATGCATTCAATCAACCCGATGATACCGTTCACGCCAGACGATTTACGCCTCGATGCGACGATACGTCACGAACTCATAATCGACGCCCTCGTCACCCTCACCGGCGGCAATCGTCGCGACCCCGCTACGCTGCGCAATCTCCCACGCAGGATCGGCTTCCAAATCGGGAAAGTACGTATCCACGACATGGACGCAGTGGTTATGCGTGACCTCGGCCTCGACGCAATACGGCAAAAAATGCCGATAGACATCGCCGCCACCGATCACCCAGGCAACGGGCTCATCGGCAACCGCGGCGAGCGCCTCGTCGATACTATGCACCACGTCGACGCCCTCGGGGGCAAAGCTCTCGTCGCGGGTGAGCACGATATTGCGGCGGTTCTTGAGCGGACGACCGCCGGGAAAACTCAGCAGGGTCTTGCGTCCCATGATAACCGGGCAGCCCTTGGTGCAGGCCACAAAATGGCGCATATCGGCGCGATTGGACACCACCATGTCGCCCTCGCACCCAATGCCCCAATCGTCACACACGGCGACGATAGCAGATAGCTTACACGTCATGAGCACCACCTACACCGCAATGGGAATGTTCTTGACCTGCGGGCCGTGCTCATAGCCCTCGACGATCAGGTCATCGGTCGTAAACGCATAGAAGTCATGCACATCGGGGTTGAGCGTTACCTTGGGTGCCGCAAACTGCGGACGCTCGATAAGCTCGCGGACGATATCGACATGACGATCATAGATATGGGCGTCGGCGATCACGTGCAGCAGCTCACCGGGAATCATATCGACCGACTGCGCGACCATCATCAGCAAAATGGCGTACTGGCACACGTTCCAGTTGTTCGCGGCCAAAATGTCCTGGCTGCGCTGGTTGAGAATCATGTTGAGCGTCGGCTTGTCGTCCTGAGGACGCTGCGTCACGTTATAGGTCACGCTATAGGCGCACGGATAAAGGTGCATCTCGGACAGATCGCTAAACACGTACGTATTGGTCATAATGCGGCGACTATACGGCGTGTGCTTAAGGTCGTACAGCACACGGTCCATCTGGTCGAAGTCGCCCTCGGCGTAATGGCTCTTCTGACCAATCTGATAGCCGTAGGCTTTACCGATGGAACCGGTCTCATCGGCCCACTCATCCCAGATATGGCTGTTGAGATCATGCACGTTATTGGACTTCTTTTGATAGATCCACAGAATCTCGTCCATAGCGGACTTAAGCGCCGTACGACGCAGGGTGAGCGCGGGGAACTCCTCGCGCAGGTCATAGCGCGCCGTGACACCAAAGTTTTTAATGGTATAGGCAGGGGTGCCGTCCTCCCACACCGGACGGACCTTTTGGCCCTCGGTGGTGGTGCCATGGTCCAAGATATCGCGGCACATGGTTACAAACTGCTGATCAGCTTTGCTCATTGACCCTCCTGTCAGTCGCCTATAAGCGAGATTTATTGTAGCCCAGGCGCACGCGGCCCCACAGCCCAAACATAAGCCCTCATTTTCTGACATATGCCAGAAATTCCTTGCGCAAATCCGCACGTTCGCTATTCTATTGTTGACATATGTCAGATTTGGAGAGTGTATGGCTGGAAGACGCGAAAAACTGCGCCGCGTCGGGATCATCCCCGAATATCGCGGCTTTACCCCCGATGGCCTTGCCAGCGGAGACGCTATCGATATGACGGTCGATGAGCTCGAAGTACTGCGCCTGTGCGATCTGGAGGGCCTCAATCAGGAGGCCGTCGCCCTGCACATGGGCATCGCCCGCGCCACGGTGGCGGCAATCAGCAGTCGCGCGCATCGCAAGGTGGCAAACGCGCTGGTCAATGGACGGGCGATCGTCATCGAAGGCGGCAACATCGCGTACTCCCCCATCACCACGACGACGGCCGCATGGCCAGCAAAGGAGGTCGGCACCATGAGAGTGGCAACAACGTACGACAACGGCAAAATCTTTATGCACTTTGGCCGCAGCGACCAGTTCAAGATCTACGACATCCAGGATGGCAAGGTGCTCAACGAGCAGGTCGTAGGCACCGGTGGCACCGGCCACGGCGCCCTGGCGGGCCTGCTTGCCAACGGTGGCGTTGACACGCTCATTTGCGGCGGTATCGGCGGCGGCGCTATCAACGCGCTTGCCCAAGCCGGCATCACGGTCTATGCGGGCGCCCAGGGCAGCTGCGATGCCTGCGTCGAGGCCCTCATTGCCGGCACGCTCGCACAGAACGGCGAGGCCACCTGCGACTGCCATGGACATGATCACGAGCACATCCACGAGCATGGCGAGTCCTGCGGCTGCCACGGTCACCACGACCATGACGGGCACGAAGGCTGCGGCTGCCACTAGCGGCAAGCACCTCGTCGAGAACGCGCTTCCACGCGTGCGACAACCAGCGAACAAACGGCTAAGGCCGCCTGGAATACCATCCAGGCGGCCTTAGCCATACACGACTCAATCAAGCCGTTACTTCTTATTACGCATCTGCGCTTCCATCTGGCGCAGCAGGTCCATATCGGACTTGGGGCCGCCCGTTCCCAGGCCGCCCATGCCGCCCAGGCCCATGGCATCCAGGCCGGGAATATTGGGCATGCGCATCTTCTTGCCCTTCTTACCCTTCTTGCCCTTCTTGCCGCCGGCCTGTGCCTGATTGGCCATCGTGCGCATGCGGCCCATCATCTTGTTCATCTCGCCCCACTGCTTCATAAGGCTGTTGACCTCGGTGGGGGTCACACCAGCGCCCTTGGCAATGCGGGCACGACGCTGGCCGTTAATGATGGAAGGACGCAGACGCTCCTCCTTGGTCATCGACATGATGATGGCCTCGTTCTTGTCGAAGATGCCCTCGTCCAGGTTGCCGCCCATCTGGTTGAGCGCACGCTGGCCGCCGGGGAGCATGCCCAGGATGCCCTTCATGCCGCCCATCTTCTTGACGGCCTTCATCTGGTCGAGCATGTCGTTCATGGTGAAGCCCTCGCGCAGCATGCGCTCGGCTGCCTCGAGCTGCTCGGCATCGGCGGCCTCCTGGGCCTTCTCGATGATGCCGACAACATCGCCCATGCCCAAGATTCGCTTGGCCATACGATCGGGATAGAACGGCTCAAGCGAATCGGGCTTCTCGCCCATGCTCACGAACTTGATGGGCTTGCCGGTCACCTGGCGCACGGAAAGCGCGCCGCCGCCACGAGCGTCGCCATCGAGTTTGGAGATGATCACGCCGTCAAAGTCGGTGCGCTCGGCGAAGGTCGAGACGACGTTGACGATATCCTGACCGGTCATGGCATCGACGACCATCAGCACCTGATCGGGCTTGACGGCCTTCTTGATGTCCACGGCCTCCTGCATCATCTGCTCGTCGATCTGCAGACGACCGGCGGTATCGACGATGACCACGTCGCGCAGGTGGTCGACGGCCTCCTGAATGGCGCCCTTGGCGATGTCGACCGGGTGCGCACCGTCGCCGCGGAAGACCGGTACGCCGATCTCGCCACCGAGCGTGGCCAGCTGGTCGGCAGCAGCGGGACGGTAGACGTCGCACGCGGCGAGCAACGGCGAGCGGCCCTGCTTCTTGAGCAGGTAGGCCAGCTTTACGGCCGCCGTGGTCTTACCGGAGCCCTGCAGGCCCACGAGCATGATGACATTGGGAATGCGATTGCTAAAGACGAGCTTGCTCTCGGTTGAGCCAAGCATCTCGGTGAGCTCGTCGAGCACGATCTTGACGACGTTTTGCGCCGGCGACAGCGACTCCATGACCTCGGCGGTCATGCAGCGCTCCTTGGTCTTGGCGACGAACTCCTTGACGACCTTAAAGTTAACGTCGGCCTCGAGCAGCGCCATGCGAATATCGCGCATGGCCGAAGTAATATCGGCCTCGGTCAGCTTGCCCTTGCCGCGCAGGCGGTCAAATGTGTCGTTGAGGCGATCGCTCAGGGAATCAAACACTAGTCACTCCTTAATTGGACTCGCCCACCAGGGCGCGGCAGAAATCTTTGGCATTGAACTTCTGCAGGTCATCGACCTGCTCGCCAACGCCAACGCGTAGAATCGGAAGCTTGAGCTTCTCGGCCACGGCCATAGCGATACCGCCCTTTGCCGTGCCGTCGAGCTTTGTCATGATAATACCGTCCAGGCCCAGCGCCTCGTTAAACTCGAGCGCCTGGTTCAGACCGTTCTGGCCCGTCGCGGCATCGATCACGAGCACGACCGAGACGGGCATGGGGCCGGCGGCCATATTAGCAGCGCGCTTACGCGTCACGTTAACCACCTTGGCAAGCTCGCGCATAAGCTCGGGGCTCGTGTGCAGACGGCCGGCGGTATCGATCAGCACCAGGTCGCTGCCGCACTTGTCGGCCTCGTCGAGCACGTCGTAGCAAACACTTGCCGGGTCGGAGCCGCGATCGCGCTTGATGACGGGAACGCCGGCGCGCTGGCCCCACACATCAAGCTGCTCGATGGCGGCGGCGCGGAAGGTGTCGGCCGAACCGATCACCACGTTCTTGCCGCGGGCAGCCATGGCGCTCGCGATCTTACCGACCGTCGTGGTCTTGCCGGCACCGTTGATGCCCACAAACAGCACGCAGCTCGGCGTATCGGAGAACGGATCGCGCTCGATGGGCACAAAGTGCTGCTCAAGCTGCTCGGCCAGAGCGCGGCGAAGCTGCGGAGCGGTCTTGAGGTTCTTCTTGGCCGCGGCATCGCGCAGGTCATCGGAGACCTTGATGGCGACCTCGGCGCCCATGTCACCCATTACGAGGGTGTCCTCCAGGTCCTCCCAAAAATCCTCGTCGACCTCGCCGCCAAAGTAGAAGACCTCGTTGAGGGCCTCGCGGCTGCGCTCAAGTCCGCGCGAGAGAGCATCGAAGAATCCCATTATGCATTCACGACCTTTCCGGTTTCGCGATCGAGTTTTTGCGAGACGACGCGACTGACGCCGTCGGCTTGCATCGAGACGCCATAGAGGACGTCAGCGTCCTCCATAGTACGGCGCTGATGCGAGATAACCAAGAGCTGCGTATCGGAACGCAACACATCGAGTGCGCCGATGAGCTTGGACAGGTTGGCGTCATCGAGCGCCGCCTCGACCTCGTCCAGCACATAGAACGGCACCGTGCGCGTGCGATACACAGCAAAGAGCAGGGCGAGCGCCGTCAGGCTCTTCTCGCCGCCCGACATGAGCATCATCTTGGTGATGCGCTTGCCGCGCGGCTGCGCCACGACCTCGATACCCGTCTCGGCAGGATGCTCGGGATCGGTCATCTCCAGATGAGCCTGGCCGCCCGGGAAGAGCATAGCGAAGATCTCGCGGAAGTTCGCGTCGACCTTCTCAAACGTCACCAGGAAGGCCTTCCGCATCTTGCGATCAATGGCCACCGTGATCTTGGTGAGCGCCTTGCGCGCGCTCTCCAGATCGGCCAGCTGCTCCTCGATGTAGTCGGCACGGCGCTTGAGCTGCTCGTACTCCTCCATGGCAACTTGGTTAACGGGACCAAGGTTGTTGATCTGGCGCACAAGCTGGTTGAGTTCGCGCTCGGCGGCATCGCGGTCCGTGGGCGCCGGAAGCATGAGCGCTGTCTCGAGCACCGTCGTGCCATCGGCGGTAATGGCCTTAATGGCGGCCTCTACCTGCACCTCGAGCTTGCCACGCGCGACCTTGAACTCGTTTTGCGTGGCAGAGGCGGTATCGACTCGCTCCTTAGCGCGGGCAACCTCTGCCTTGGCATCCTCGATGGTCTTCTTGAGCGAAGCGGAGTCCGCCTCCTCCAGAGAGGCCTGGTCACGCAGGCGCGCTGCCCAATCCGACGCGCGTTCCAACAGGGCAGAATAGCGTTCGTGCATGGGATCGACGCGCAGGCGCAGCAGCTCGAGCGAGCGCGAGGCCTGGCGTGTTCCGCGGATACGACGGTCGATGCCCTCAAGACGATGCTCCAGGTCGGGCACGCGGCCCTTCAGCGAACGCAGACGTTCGCTCGTCTGGGCTAGGCGAACCTTGGCGTCGGCGAGCTTGCCGGCAGCCTCGGAATCGTCACGGCGAACGCGGTCGAGTTCGTCGTTGGCCTCGGCAATCTGCAAGCCCAGATCGCTTGCCCGCGCGCGGGCCTCGTCACGCGAACGGGTGAGCTCGTCAACGCGCGGGCGCGCAGCGCGAACGGCTTCGGAGGCCTGCTCGCGGCGCTTGGAGATGCGCACGCGCTCGACCTCGGCATTGTTGGCGCTTTGCTCCAAGCGGCCGATCTCGGAAAGCAGCGAGCGACGCTCGCCCTCAAGACGGGCGATCTCGCCGGCGGCATCGCCCTCAGCGGCACGCGCTTCCTCAACGGCCGCATTGGCCTCGACGACCTGATCAGACACATGCTCAAACACGGCAGCCAGATCGGGCTCAAGCCCCTCCAGCTCGCGAATGCGACGCTTACGCTCCAGAGCACCCGAGGCCTCGCCAGCATCGAGGCCCACGCGCACCAGGCCGCCACAGCTTACGCGGGCGCCATCGGGAGTCACATAGGTCACACCGTCAACGACCGGCGCCAACAGCGCGGCAGCCAAGTCATCGACCATGTAATAGCCGCCGAGCAGCGCCTCGACGACGGGTCCGTAGCCTGCGCGCACGGACAGACGATCAACCAGGCGGATACCGGCAGCGCCCTCGGCGGCAGCAGAGCCGCTCACGCCGCGCGCCACCAGCAGCGCCTCACCCGAGGCCTTCTTTTGGTCCAGAGCCGCACGACCGGCACGCTCAAGCGCGGCGGCGTCATCAAACAACAGGGCATCGATATCGCCGGCAAGTAGCTGCTCCACCAGGCCCTCAAGCTCGCGCGGGGCCTCGAGCACGTCGCCCAGACGACCCGAGACATCATCGCCCAGCGCACCCACCAGACGGCTCACGAGCGGCGAGCTGTCGGCCATGCGCGCATCAAGCTTCTTTTGGCTGGCAAGCTCCGAGCGCACCTCGGATAACTTGTTGCGCGCCTCGCTCTCACGATTACGCAAGTCCTTCAGGGCCGCACGGGCGACCTCGGTGGCCTCACGCGCATCGACCTGGGCCTGGCGCGCCTCCTCAAGAGCGCCCTCAAGCTCCTCGGCGCGGTCGCGACGGCTCTCGAGCGAGGCCGTGACCTCCTCGAGCTGCTCGTCGATCTGCTCCAGGCGCGAGGCATACATGTTGTCCTCGACCTCGGCATTGCTCAAGGAATCCTTCACCTTGGCGAGCTCGAGCGCGGCGTTATCGGCTACGCGCTGCACATCGCGTTGTTCACGCGTGAGCTTCGAAATCTGATTGTCGAGCGCCACGCGCCGCTCGTGGAGCTCGGCGGCGGCAGGACCAGCGGCGTCAACGTCCTCCTGGGCCTGCATATGCGCACCGGTCACTTCCTCAAGCTGCGCACGCGCGTCCTCGAGCTCCTCGACCACGCGACGACGCTGATGCTCGGAGCTCGAAATCTGACCGCGCATGTCAGACAGGCGCGACACCATGTTGTGGCCCTTTTCTTCGAGCAGGCGCATGTCGGAGTTAATGCGGCCGACCACATCTTGCATATGGCGGCGTTGCTCGCCCAGGTCGCCCACAAACAGGCCCTTTTCCTCGAGCATGACCTGGAGCTTCTCGAGCTCGCGCTCCTTTTCGCCCAAGCGGTACTGCGCAAGCTCAAGCTCGGCCGCGCCCTCCTTGGAGCGGCTCTCCAGGTCGTTCCACTGCGACTGCAGCGAACGCAGCTCATCGACGGCCAGCATCTGCGTAAGCTCGTTCGCACGCGAGGACAACTCTTTGTACTTGCGCGCACGATCGACCTGACGCTCCAGCGGTCGCAGCTGACGGGCGATTTCCTTATTGATGTCGCGGGCACGCGTCAGGTGCTCGTCCATCGACTTAATCTTTTTGAGCGCACGCTCCTTGCGGCGCTTGTGCTTGGAGATGCCGGCGGCCTCCTCGATGAGGGCGCGGCGCTCCTCGGGGCGGCTCTGCAAAATGGCGTCGAGCTTGCCCTGGCTGATGATGGAATGCGTATCCTTGCCCAGGCCCGAATCGTGCAGGATGTCCTGAATGTCCATCAGGCGGCACGGACTCGAGTTGATGAGGTACTCGCTTTCGCCCGAGCGATACATGCGACGGGTGATGGCGACCTCGTCAAAATCGACGGGCAGCATATGGTCCGAGTTATCGAGCACCAGCGTGACCTCGGCGACACCCACCGGCTTGCGCGCTGACGAGCCCGAGAAGATGACGTCCTCCATGGCCTGGCCGCGCAGCTGCTTGGCGCTCTGCTCGCCCAGGACCCACAGAATCGAGTCAGAGATGTTCGATTTTCCCGAGCCGTTGGGACCGACGATGACGGTCAGGCCCGGCTCAAACATCATATGGGCGCGGTCGGCAAACGACTTGAACCCTTTGAGCGTGAGGGACTTGAGATACACGGTTCCTCGCTTACACGTGCTTCTTGTTCAGAATCACGCCGTTGGTGGTGTAACCCATGCGGTCGAGCGCTTCGAGCGCGGCGGCTCCCTCGGCTTCCTTCTTTGAGGAGCCGGAGCCGCGACCCTGGCGAATACCATCGATCAAAACCACGGCGGTAAAGGTGGGCGCATGCGCCGGGCCCTCGGAGCCAACGAGCTTATACGCCGGGGGTTCGTGACCGTCGGCTTGCACGCACTCCTGCAAAAACGACTTGGGGTTTGCAGGATGCTCGGCACGCTCGGAAGCCAAATGCGGCTTAAGCGTACGATGGATAAACTCCGCTGCGGCATCCCAGCCGGCATCCAGGTACAGTGCGCCCACGAGCGACTCGTAGACGTTCTCGAGGGCCGAATGCAGGCCGCGCGCACCGGTACCGGTCTCGGAGGCACCAAAGATGATGATGTCGTCGATGCCCAGCTCGTGAGAAACCTCGGACAGCGTAGCGCCCGAGACAAGCGACACCTTCAGGCGTGTGAGCTTGCCCTCGTCAAACTCCGGATAGGACTCAAACAGGGAGCGTGCGACCACAGCGCCCAAAATGGAATCGCCCAAGAACTCAAGGCGCTCATAGCTGGCAGAAACCGGCTGGCCCTCGACTGCCGAGGGATGCGTAAGCGCCGCGCGCAGCAGCACCTTATTGTTGAACTCGTGGCCCAAGATTTCCTGGGCGCGCGTAAGTCGGTCGGATAAAGCCAAGACTTAGGCCTCCTTGGCAGCTTCGATAGCGTCGACGGCGTCGGCGACAGAGTTGAGCGAGAGAAGGGTCTCGTCATCGATCTCGAGGTTGAACTCGTCCTCGATAGCCGTAACCAGCTGCAGGCGCTCGAGCGAGTTGGCATCGAGGTCGTCAAAGGTGGTCTCATCGCTAATTTCGGCAACATCGACGCCCAGAACGTCAGCAGCGACCTCGGCGATCTTGTCGAAGATTTCGGAGCGGTCCATAGCGCTTCCTCTCATAGTACATGAATACCAAAAGAATGGTACCGCCCGGGCGGTACCAAGACACGGTTCTGATTCTACCCCACGACGTGCGCCGCGAAGCACATAACAGCGCTCTAACTCGCTCTTACAAAACGATACTGTCCATAGAGTTGGCGACATTCTCGACCAGCCCGGCGCGCACGGCTTCGGCCGCCGCGAGCGTACCGTTTTTGACAGCCTCGACCGAGGTGGCGCCATGGCCGATCAGGACCACGCCGCGCAGGCCCAGAAGAATCGCGCCGCCCTTGGCGTCGCCAGAGAGCTTGGCCTTAATCTCGCGCATCTGCTTTTTGATGAGCAGCGCGGCGATCTTGGTGCCGAGCGAGGCCATAAAGGCGCCCTTGAGCTCCTGCAGCAAAAACTTGGCAGCGCCCTCGGTAGCTTTGAGAGCGATATTACCCGACATGCCATCGGCAACGACGACATCGAAGTTACCTGAGGTGAGGTCGGTGCCCTCGCAGTTACCAACAAAGCCGGGAACGGCGGCCTTCATAGCAGGGAAACAGGCCTTGGTAAAGTTGGAGCCCTTCTCATCCTCGGTGCCATTGGCAAGCAGGCCCACGCGAGGATGCTCGATGCCCAGGACGACGCGGGCATAGGCGCTACCCATCTGGGCAAAACGCACCATGTCATCGACCTCCACATCGGGGTTGGCACCCATGTCGCACAGCACCGTCAGACCGCCGGCGCGATTGGGCAGCGCATTGGTCAGACAGGGGCGCACCGGCTGCTTCTTGCCTTCGGCCTGATACCTAAACGGCGTCACATAGGCGGTGGCGGCGGCGGTCATGGCACCGGTCGAGCCGGCAGAGAAGAAGGCGTCCGCATTACCCTTCTTGATGGCGCGACACGACAGCACGATCGACGACTTGCGTTTAGTCATCACGGCGCGAATGGGATCGTCATCCATGGCGATAACGTCAGGCGCCTCAAGGGCCTCAACACGTGCATGGGAAGCTGCAAAGGGATTGACGATTTCGGCGGGACCAGCTGCCAAGACCTCGATATCGGGATCGGCGGCAAGCGCAGCTTCGATACCATCGAGAACAACCTGAGGTTTCTCGTCTCCGCCCACAACGTCTACACAAACGCGAACGTTACTCATATACATGCTCCTTATACAAAAATGGCCGACTCATTGAGCCGGCCATTGTGGTTCCATTTGGAACGGCATCGCATCCAGAGTATACCGTTACTCGGTAACGATAACCTCGCGGTCCTTGTAGAAACCGCAGCTGGGGCACACGTGGTGCGGAAGCTTAACAGCGCCGCAACGGGGGCACGTGGACTGAGCCGCAGCCGAGATCTTCATGTTGGCGGAACGACGGGTGTGAGTGCGGATACGACCCTGCTTTTGTTTAGGTACGGGCATAGTGACCTTCCTTATGAACTATCCAGTGTGGCGATTACGCGCAAGTAGCGATACTACCACAGTTTTACTCATCAAGCTTGAGATTCTTCAATGCTGCAAATGGATTTTCCGTGGCAGCGGCCCATTCTGCCTCTGCCTGGGCGGCGCAATCGCATTGCTCGACGTTGAGATTGCAGCCGCAAGTGGGGCACAGACCGCGGCAATCGGGCTTGCACAGGACAACGAACGGCGTGTCCATGACGACCGCGTCGTTGATGGGCTCACCCAGATCGACGATACGGTCCTCACCCAGGAGCTCGTAGCCGTCCTCGTAGGCCTCGGGATCCTCGGGTTCCTCAAAGAGGTAGAACTCCTCGATCTCGCCGGCGATATCAAACGAGGCGGGCTCCAGGCAACGGTCGCACTCGCCGGTGGCGTGCGCGCGGACCATGCCCGTGAGCAAGACACCGGTACCGGCATTGGTAAAGACAACGTCGTAGTCGATGCCGTCCTGAAGCTGGTACTCCTTCTCGCCCACCGTGTAGGTGGAGACATCGACCTTACCGGTCAGCGGATACGAATCTCCGGGAAACTCGAGCTGCTCGGAAAGATCGACGGTAACGCTCGGGAACTCAGCCATTACCACTGACCGTTCTGTTGGGCGGCACCCTCGTTGAGCTGCTGACGGCAACGGGTAACGGTGCCGGTCAGGCTCTTGAGGTTCTCCTCCAGGTGCGTAAAGACCTGCTCTGCGTAGTCCTCGGCAGCATAACGCGTCTCGCGCTCGTACTGCTGGGCACGATCGCGGATGTCGTCGGCCTGCTGCTGCGCAAGGCGGACGATCTCCTGCTCACCGGCAATAGTGAGGGCCTGCTGCTGAGCGTCAGCGATGATGGAATCGGCCTGAGCGGCGGCGGAAGCCATAAGCTCCTCGCGCTCCTTAAGGATACGGCGAGACTTCTGCCACTCCTCGGGATAGCTCATGCGGATCTCGTCGAGGATGTTGAAGAACACGTCGGCGTCGATGACCTTGAACTGAGCGTTCTTGCCGAAAGGCGGCTTGGCTTCCTCGATCAGCCCTTCGAGCTCATCGACCAAGCTGACGATCCTATCGCCAGGAAAATTCTCGCCCGGCATCCGGTCTCCTTTCATAGGTAACATATCATCGTGCTAGTTTACCACATGCCACCAGGCAATAAGAAACGTCACGAAAAGCGATGTTTGAGCGCTTCGACCACGTTGGACGGGACAAACGTCGATACATCGCTGCCGAGCGAGGCGATCTGGCGAACAACCGAGCTCGAGATATAGCCGTACTGCGGCGCACTCATGACAAAGATGGACTCCAGCTCGCTATCCAGGCGATAGTTAAGGTCGGCCTGCTGCAGCTCATATTCAAAGTCGGTCATGGCGCGCAGGCCCTTGACCACGGCCCCCGCCCCCTGCTCGCGAGCGAAGTCGACCAAGAGGCCGGTAAAGGGCAGGACCTCGACGCCGTCGATATCACCGAGCGCCTCGCGGGCCAGCGCCACGCGCTCATCGAGCATAAACGTGGTGCCCACGCCGTTTTTACCCTGCGACTCGGCAACAGCGACGATCACGCTGGGAAAGATGCGGCGGGCGCGGCGGATCACATCGATATGGCCAAACGTGATGGGATCGAAGGTGCCCGGGACGATCACGCGGTTGATGGTGTCATTCATGGGCGTCCTCCTGAAACGTCGTGGCATCGTTGTTGTCGGCATCTGCGCCGGCGCTGTCGCCCCCACCGTCGTCATCGCCGACCCAACGAAGCAGGTCGACCGAGGTAATGCCGTAGCGCTTCTTACGTACAGTCTCAAAGCCTACCGGATGCGCGCCCGCATCGGCGGCGGCATGCTCAAACAGGGCAAAAGCGCCAGGTGCAAGCAGACCCTGCTGAGCCAGGTTCTGCAGCAGTTCCTCGACCGGCTCGGCACCAAAAGCATAGGGCGGGTCAAGCAGGACCAGATCAAAGGGGCCGCCCGGTACACGACCGCGCGAGGCACTCGCCAGCATGTCGCCCGTGACCACGCGCCAACGCGCACGGTCACGGCAGAGCGACTCGATATTCTTGGTAATGAGCCGCGCGGCGTTGCGATCGATCTCAAACGTCGTGAGCGAGCGGGCCCCACGAGAGAGCATCTCTAACCCTAAGGCACCGGAGCCGCCAAAGGCGTCCAGCACACGGACCTCGTCCAGATCGAAGTCGAATGCCGACATGACCATAGATGCGCATGCCTCGCGCACGCGATCGGTCGTGGGGCGGGTAACATCGCGACCACGGGGCTCCTCGATCTTACGACCACGCCATTCGCCGCCGATGATTCTCATCCTCCGCTGACCTCCTTAAATATGTGTCGATATCGCATGGCGACCGCATCGCGCAGGGGGCGCGTCGCCACGGAGTCAAGGTTGCAAGCATACCGCAAGAGCTCGACCGCGTCCAAATGGGCCCACTCGATCAGCTCCTCGTCGGCATCCAGGTCGACAAAGCGCAGGGTCACACCGCCATGCTGACGGTACCCCAGGATTTCGCCCTCGTGGCGCAGACGCAGGTCCATCTGGGCGAGCGTAAAGCCATCCGAAGTGTTTTCGAGCGATTGCAGACGATCTTGCGCCGCCGATGCGCCGCCGTTGCCCTTGGAGTGCGTCATGACCAGGCACGTGCCCGACACGCCGCCACGGCCCACGCGGCCTCGCAGCTGGTGCAGGGCAGCCAAACCAAAGCGCTCGCCGTTTTCGATGACCATGACGGTGGCGTTGGGCACGTCAACGCCCACCTCGACCACCGTAGTCGAGACGAGCACGTCAATCTCGCCACGCTTGAAGGCGTCGATCACGCGGTCCTTCTCCCCCGCTGGCATACGGCCGTGAAGGCGCTCGATGGCAAGACCCGGCAACGCCAGACGCAGGCGATCGAGCTCGGTCGCCGTATCGTGAAGCGGCACGGGGACCGTCACGCGGCCCTCGTCGTCGCGGGCAATACCGGGCACGTCTTCCAGCTCATCGGCCGAGTCACTCGGCTCCACGAGCGGGCAAATCACGTAGGCCTGCTGCCCCTTCTCGTGCGCCTCGCGAATGGCGCCATAGGCGAGGTCACGGCTCGACTCGGTGAGCACGCGTGTCGTCACGCCAGCACCAGGGACGGGCCGATGGCGGATGATACTCGTGTCCAGATCGCCGTAGACCGAAAGCGCCAGCGTACGCGGGATGGGCGTTGCCGTCATAACGAGCAGATCGGCACCGGGGCCCTTCGCGCGCAGGGCGTTGCGCTGGCCTACGCCAAAGCGGTGTTGCTCGTCGATGACAACAAGCGACAGATGCTTGAACGTAACGTCATCCGAAAGGACCGCATGGGTGCCAAAGAGGACATCGAGCTCGCCGGACTGCAGCTGCTCATGGATCCGCTCGCGCTCGGCCGCCGGAGTGGCACCCGTCAGCAGCGCCCACGTTATACCGGCCTGAGAGAGCAAGGGGCCGGTCTTATCAGCATATTGGCGCGCCAGCACGCCCGTGGGCGCCATAGCGCAGGCCTGCGTGCCGCTATCGGCAGCCACAGCCAGCGCACAGGCGGCAACGGCGGTCTTACCGGTACCGACATCGCCCAGCAGCAGACGGTTCATCACGCGCCCGCCATCGCACATGTCATGCAGGATGTCTTGGAATGCGGCCTCCTGCTCGTCGCTCAGCGAAAACGGAAGGGCCTGTTTAAGCGCGCCCAGATGCTCGCCCGCGGTGTGGGCATAGGGCACCACATCGACCAGGCCGCCGTCGTTGCGCAGACGCAGCGCCAGCTGCAGGTAGAGGCACTCCTCGTAGGCAAGACGCCGGCGTGCGATGTCGCGCTCAGCCATGCTCGAGGGAAAGTGGATCGAACGCAACGCGCGGGCATTGCTCATGAGCTTCCGCTTTGCGCGCAGCGGCGCGGGAATCGGATCGAACGGATTGCCGACGACCTCGAGCGCGCCGCTTACGATGCGGCGCATCCACGCCTGGCTCACGCCATCACTCACGTAATGGACCGGCAGGATGGTGCCTGCGGCGCGCCCGTCCTCGAGCTTTTCAAAGTGGGGCGAGGCCATCTGCTTAAAGCCGTAGGCAAACTCGACCTTGCCCATCATGGCCAGGCGGTCGCCCTGCTTAAGCTGCTGGGCAATCCAGGGCTGGCGGAAAAAGGCGACTTGCAGCACGCCCGTCTCGTCCACAAGCGAGACCTCGGTCACCTGCATACGCGGGCGAGGCTGCTTTTGGACGATACGGTCGACCGTGGCGATGATGGTGCACACGGTACCGATGGGCGCCATCTCGATAGACCAAGAACGGGTAAAGTCGAGGTATCGATGAGGAATATGGAGAAGGAGGTCCCCCACCGTCCGAATTCCCAGACGGCGAAGGGCCTCCTCACGTTTACCCGAAACATATTTGAGTCGCGCGATATCCTCGTCGAGCGCATTGCTCTGGGCAAAGCGCTCCGAGACGCGCGGCACGGAGCACAGCTCGGACATAGGCAGTTGCCTACTCGATCGAGAAGATCACGGGATAGAGCGGCTGCTCGCCACGATGGGCGTCAATCTCCAGATCGGGCTGAGCCTCCTCGATAGCGTCGACGATCTCCTGGAAGGCCTCATCGGACAGCTCCTCGCCGGCCAGAATCGTCAGCGCGTCGCCCTCCTCTTCCTCCTGCATGCGGTTGATGCAATCGAGCGTGACCTGCTTCACGTCGGAGCCGACCACGTCGATGGAGCCGGCGATGATACCCATAACGTCACCAGAGTGAATCGGAGAGCCGTCGGAGGCGCTGGAATCGCGCACGGCGCGGGTGACCTCGCCATCGCGGACCTCGCTGATGGCGTCGACCATGGCGGCGACGGCGTCCTCGAGCTCGGAATCGGGCAGGGCCGCGAACAGCGCGGAGAAGGCCTGCGGGACAGTCTTGGTGGGAACGACGGCGACCTTCTTGTCGGTGCAGGCAGAGGCGGCGGCCTCGGCAGCCATGCGGATGTTGCCGTTATTGGGCAGGATAATGACCGAGGTCGCGTTGACCTGGTCCACCGCGCCCAGCAGGTCGGCGGTCGAGGGGTTCATGGTCTGGCCACCCGAGACGATCACGTCGACGCCGAGGGACTTGAGGATGTCGGCCTCGCCCGAACCGGCGGCAACGGCGACAAAGCCCAACGCCTTGGCGGGCTCGGCGGCCTTCTCCTGGTCCTCATGAATCTTGGCGGTACGGTCGTGGGCCTCCATCTCCATGTTGTGAATAAAGACCTCGTAGATCTGACCGAGCTGCAGCATGTGCTCGAGCACCAGGTTGGGGGTGTTGGAGTGCACGTGGATCTTGTAGTCGGGGTAGGCACCCACGAGCAGCTCGCAGTCGCCCATGGAGCCCAGGAACTTAAGGCACTCGTCCTCGTCAAACGGGGCGTCGGCCTTAAAGAGAAACTCGTTGCAGTAGCGGAACTCCGAGCCCTCCCAGTCGTCGTTGGCCTCGATCTCAACGCGACCAAGGGCCGCGTCGCGGGCAGAGCCGGCAGAATCAAACGTGGCGGAGAAATCCTCGACAACGGTGCTGCGGCCAAGCGCGGCGGCAACAAAGTTCTCCAGGAAGATGGCAAAGCCAAAGGCGCCGGAGTCGACCACGCCGTTCTCCTTCAGAACGGGCAGCAGGTCGGGCGTGCGAGCGACGGACTGGTAGGCCTCGACGACGATGGCGTCGAGCGCGTCCTCGGCCGAGAACTTCTTCTTTTCGCACTCGTCGGCCTTGGTCGAGACATCGCGCAGCACCGTGAGGATCGTGCCCTCGATGGGCTTGCGGACGGCCTGGAAGGCGACCTTGACGGCGCGACGGAAGGCGAAGGCGATGTTGGCGGACGTGATAGGCTCATCGGCAGAAACGAGACCCTCGGCCACGCCACGCAGGATCTGCGAGGTGATGACGCCGGAGTTGCCGCGGGCACCCATCAGGGAGCCGTGGGTGATGGCGCCGGCAATGGCCTCCATATCGGCATCGGCGGGAAGGGCGGAAAGCTCCTTGGTCACCGAGGCGAGCGTGAGCGACATGTTGGTGCCGGTGTCGCCGTCGGGTACGGGGAAGACGTTGAGCTTGTTGATCTCCTCGGCCTTGTCGGAAACGGCAGCCGCAGCGATCGGAAAACAGGTGCGAATGGTCTTTGCAATCATGGGTATTTGAATCTCCGTTTTCGGATGCTAGTTCAGACGGCTCTTGAGCGCGTCGATGTGGATGCCGATCTTAAGGCTGGCGGGATCGATCTGGGCGATTTCCTGCAGGGTGAAGGCAACGGAGCTCGAAAGATTGTGGCAGACGGACTTCATGTTGACGCCGTTCTCGAGCACGACGTGAAGATCGACCGTAAGGCCGTTCTCGTCGGCGGAGACAAGCACGCCCTTGCGGAGGCGCTGACCGGCAAGCAGGCGCACGCTCTCGGCGCCCTGGAGCTGTTCGGCCATACCGACGACGCCATAGCACGTCATCGCGGCATAACCGGCAATATCGGCAATAACGTCGTTCGAGACGCTCAGGCTGCCGTTAATGGTCTCAGACACAAGAATCTCCTTATCTGGTGCTCACGGCACCATCTCGTGGGAGCAATCATTGCATTATTCTACAACGAGCGCGCCATGTTGAGGTGGTGGGTCACGGGATTACATCCTCGACACGAAATGTTGATACGGTAACGTTCGCGCCAGGCGATCGCGGCATGAAAAAAACCCGCCGCATAAGCGACGGGTTTTACAACCTGGCTCCCCGGGTAGGACTCGAACCTACAACAGCGCGGTTAACAGCCGCGTGCTCTACCATTGAGCTACCGAGGAATTTAAAAGCCCAGCAGAATGGGCTGAGAAATTCTGGCTCCCCGGGTAGGACTCGAACCTACAACAGCGCGGTTAACAGCCGCGTGCTCTACCATTGAGCTACCGAGGAAT
>CAUEUQ010000005.1:0-51989 GCA_959021215.1 uncultured Collinsella sp.
GCCGTTGCCGCGCCCCGCAGTGCCCGCTTCCCCCGAGAACAATTATCAGTGCAGGAATTGAGTCCTTAAAAATGTCGATGCTACAGGGCACTGTTTTTACTCGTTCACTTCTCTGAAAAGTATTCACCTTCGATATGCTGACGGTGTCTTTTTGGTTGCCAAGAACTAGACGGCCTGCTGTGAGGGGCGGTGGTGACGCTATGCCGCCTTGTTTCATTGAAAAAATCAGCGGGGTACCACCTAAGCTTTTTTAGCTGTCGATTACAGGTCGCGTGCTCGATAAACCTTGGTGCTGACGGTGTAGCTGATTGCACATAGCGCGAGGGTAAGTGTGGCGATGCCTGCACACAGACAGCCAAGGACGGCGGGATCGGGATTTGCCCCGGCAATCGACATGAGCCAGTTGCTGATGGGGTTGGAGGAGCTCAACGTGGCAATGGCAAGGCACCAGAGCAGGGCAAACAGGCCGACGGATAGGCGCAGCGCCTCCATGTGTCCAAATCGGAAAAACAGCGGCTGTGCCAAAAACACCATCATGAGGGAGATGAGCATCGATGCTGCCGAGGCTATAGCGATCTCAAAGACCGTCTGTCCCGTCGAGGGGATGCCCACGCTGTTGAATAGCGGGATGGAGACGATGCTCAGAAGCGCGGCGGCGCACGCCATGACAGCCGAGAAGACAATAACGCTCAGGTAGCGTGCACAGATAATGTCTTTGCGCGAGAAGGGCAGCGTTGCCCGATAACGCTCCCAGCCATTTTGATTGTCGAAGCCGGCCAGCGAGCTCATGACCATGATGGGCGACATGGCGCTGACCGCGCAGGCGCCGGCGCTCATGCCGGAATCGCCATCCGACGCGTTGGCGAGGGTCAACACAACGAAGATGAACAGGCTGACGCCCGCGATGCTCGGGATAAGCGTGCGAACGATGGCGAGCTCGGACATAAAGGCGCGTTTCATTTCGAAGCCCCTTTCAGCATGAGGCGCAGGTAGTCATCAATGGTTGCCCGATCGCAGGGAATCTCTGGGAAGGCCTCGAGCGTTTCGCGACGGTTGGACACGAGTACGTCCACGCTGTAGGCGTGGCGGGCGGCACGGGCACCTTCGACGCAAGCCATAAGCTCGGTGGCCTGTGCCTGAGTGCAGTGGGCGATGCCGGCGCGGTCGGTAATGTCCTCGCGCGGCAGGTCAAAAATGATCGAGCCATTATCGATGCAGATGACGCGATCAGCGGTGCGATCGAGGTCGGACGTAATGTGGCTCGAGAGCAGCACGCTGTGCTGGCCGTCGGCGACAAAGGCAAGCAGCTCGTCGAGCAGTTCCTCGCGCGCCATGGGATCAAGGCCTGCAGTGGCTTCGTCCAAAACGAGCAGCTTGGCATTGTGGCTGAGTGCGCAGGCAAGCTGCAACTTCATGCCCATGCCGCGGGAGAGGTCCTTGACCTTTGTCTTGGGATCGAGGCCAAATCGGTTGATGAATCCGGCGAACGTTTCGCGGTCCCACGTGGGGTACGCCGGGCCTACGAGCGACTCGATCTGGCCCACCTTGAGCGTGGAGGGGAAGGGGCACGTGTCCAGGACAAGACCGACGCGGGAGCGTAGATGGCGCTGCGTTTCATCGGGCGCGTCGGCGCCACAGCGCTGCCCAAACAGGTGCACTTCGCCGGCATCGAGCTTTACAAGCCCGAGGGCAGCTCGAATCGTCGTTGTTTTGCCGGCACCGTTGGCACCAACAAAGCCGACGATCTGGCCAGGCTCCACAGTAAGCGTGACATCACGCAGTGAAAAACGGTCGCTCACGCGGCGTGATGCACCTTTGATTTCTAGCAAATTGTGCATGGTATAGCCTTTCTTGCAGATGGCTACTGCATGGTTTCGGGGGCTACCAGGTCGAGCATCTCGTGCAGTTTGTCGCGCGTGACACCCAGGGTTTCGGCTTGGCTCGCCGCTTTCGCAAGCAGCTCTTCGATATGACAGAGCTGGTTTTCGCGCAAGAGTTCTTGGTTGCCCTCGGCGACAAAACAGCCCTTGCCCTGCACGGTGCAGATAAACCCGAGCTGTTCCAGGTCGGCGTAGGCGCGCTTGGTGGTGATGACGCTCACGCCAAGATCGCTCGCGAGTGCACGGATGCTGGGGAGTTTGGCTCCCGCAGCGAGCGTGCCCGAAAGGATCTGAGCTTTGACCTGCGAGGATATCTGTTCGTATATGGGCTTATCGCTCGAATTGGATAGGATGATGTCCACAGCGGCTCCTTAGCTGTTGAACTACACGTGTATATAACCGGTAAGCACAGTATATATACACTATGCACAGTTACGCAAGAGGCAAATAGGGATTGTCCGCTCGTTCATTCATCTCAATCTGTAACATCTGGAACCGATTTGGACGGCTACCTGTTACAGATTGAGATTTTGCTGGCGGGCCCCACCTGGTTGTCTCGATCTGTAACAACTGGAGAAGTTTTTGGCTGCTAGATGTTACAGATCGAGACATTGGCCACCCGTCTATCCTTATATCTCAATCTGTAACAGATGGACCCGTTTTGAGTGGCTAGATGTTACAGATCAAGACAAACTACTGCGGAGTGCCGCCATCGACTGCTACCCTAGGCCCCAACTGATGAATTTGTCCTGATAGGTGCCCTGCTGCAGCATTTCGCGGCTACAATAGTGCGGTTACAACGACGTAATGCACTCAATGCAAGAAAGGATCCGCATGGCAAGCCTGTCGGATGAAATCTCGTCGCGCCGCACATTCGCGATCATCAGCCACCCGGACGCCGGTAAGACCACGCTTACCGAGAAGCTGCTGCTCTATACCGGCAGCATCCAGACTGCCGGCTCGGTCAAGGGCAAGAGCTCGGCCAAGCATGCCGTCTCGGACTGGATGGACATCGAGAAGGAGCGCGGTATCTCCGTTACCTCCTCGGTCCTGCAGTTCACCTATAACGGCGCCTGCGTCAACATCCTCGATACCCCCGGCCACCAGGACTTCTCGGAGGATACCTACCGTACCCTTATGGCCGCCGATGCTGCGGTCATGGTCATCGACGGCGCCAAGGGCGTCGAGGCCCAGACCAAAAAGCTCTTTAAAGTCTGTACGCTGCGCCACATTCCCATCTTCACCTTTGTGAACAAGCTCGACCACGAGGCTCGCGATCCGTTTGAGCTCATGGAAGAGATCGAAAACGTCCTGGGTATCAATACGTATCCCATGAATTGGCCGATCGGCAGCGGCCGCAACTTCCGCGGCGTGTTCGATCGTCAGACCCGTCGCGTCATTGCCTTTGAGGGCGACGGCCACGCCAACGCCACCAAGAAGGTCGCCGAGGTCGAGGCCGAGCTGGGCGATCCTTCCATGGACGAGCTCATTGGTGAGGAAAACCATAAGAATCTGATGGACGACATCGAGCTGCTCGATGGCGCCGGCGACGAGCTCGACTTGGATGCCGTGGCCTGCGGCAAGCTGAGCCCGGCGTTCTTTGGCTCGGCGCTCACCAACTTTGGCGTGGAGCCCTTCCTCAAGGAGTTCCTGCGTCTGGCCCCGACGCCGCGCGCCTATACCGATACGCTCACCAGCGAGCCGGTCGATCCCTGCCGCGACGACTTTAGCGGCTTTGTGTTTAAGATCCAGGCCAACATGGACAAGAACCACCGCGACCGCATCGCCTTTGTGCGCATTTGCTCGGGCAAGTTCGAGCGCGGCATGGACGCCTTCCACGTGCAGGGCAACCGCAAGCTCAAGCTTGCCACGGGCACGTCGATGATGGCCGATGACCGTGCCATCGTGGACGAGGCGTACGCGGGCGATATCGTGGGCCTGTTCGATCCGGGTATCTTTTGCATCGGCGACACCGTGTGCTCCGGCAAGCGCCACGTGCAGTATCCGCAGATCCCGACGTTTGCCCCCGAGATGTTCGCTCGCATTACGCAGGTCGACACGCTCAAGCGCAAGCAGTTCGTCAAGGGCATGGAGGAGCTTGCCCAGGAGGGTGCTATCCAGATCTTCCGCGAGCTGGGTGCCGGCATGGAGAGCGTCATCGTGGGCGTGGTCGGCGTGCTGCAGTTTGAGGTACTCGAGCGCCGCCTCAAGGCCGAGTACCGTGTTGAGGTTCGTCGCCAGCCACTGCCCTATACGGACATCCGCTGGATCCAGAACGACCCCGACACCATCGATATCCCGGCTCTTTCGCTCACGCGCGACACGCTGCGCGTCGAGGACATGCGCGGCGGTAAGCTGCTGCTGTTCACGAGCCCGTGGAACGTGGATTGGGCAACTGACCACAACCCCGACCTTATCCTGTCGGAGTTTGGCAACGTAGCGTTTTAGCGCATCGGCGCGGTGGCCCTGCGAGGCTGCCGCGCCGGTTGCTTGCCTGATGCCGTGTGAGCGGCTATCATACCCACCGTCGTCTTAAGACCGAGGCGTCCGAGCAGTTCGGGTCCGATATCCTGCTCGTTAAACCTAAAACCAAAGGAGTACATAATGATCAAGAAGGTCATGGAGGACTACAAGGTCCTGTTGCGGAGCATTCCCGCGGCAACGGTTTCGCTGTTTTTCGTGAGCGTCATCATGATGAACCTGCTGGCCAACAAGGAGCTTATCAGCCTGCCGTATCTGGCACTCGATTGCGGCTTTGTGGTGAGCTGGGTTTCGTTTTTGTGCCAGGACATGATCTGCAAGCGCTTTGGCGCCAAGGCATCCATCAAAATCTCTATCCTCGCGCTGCTGGTCAACCTTGCCGTGAGCCTGTGCTTTTGGGCATGCTCGCTTACGCCCGGCATGTGGGGCGCTTACTACGACACGGGCATGATCGAGGTCAACACCGCCCTTAACGCCACCATCGGCGGCACCTGGTACGTGGTGCTGGGCTCTTCGCTTGCCATGCTCGTTTCTGCCGTGGTTAACTCCACGCTTAACCAGTCGCTCGGCCGTATGCTCAAAAAGAATAACTTTGCGAGCTTTGCCTTCCGCTCCTATGTGTCTACGGGTGTTGGCCAGTTTATCGACAACTTGGTCTTTGCCATTGTGGTGAGCCACACGTTCTTTGGTTGGACCTGGGTGCAGGTCCTTATGTGCTCGCTGACCGGCGCTGTCGCCGAGCTGCTGTGCGAGGTCTTCCTGAGCCCCGTGGGCTACAAGGTCGTGCGCGGCTGGGAGCGCGAGAACGTGGGCTCCGAGTACCTCGAGCGCCACGCAACCGCCTAAGGAGCAAGTATGCGGGTTTTGATCACGGGCGCTTCGGGCGGTATCGGAGCCGCGTGCGTGCAGCGCTTTTTGGACGAGGGCCACGAGGTCGTGGGCTTTGATCTTTTGCCATCGACGATCGAACACGAGCGCTACCGCCATCTGATCGTTGATGTCCGCAAGCCGGACGCGTTTCCAGACGATCTTGAACCCCAGGTAATCGTGAACGTTGCCGGTACGCAGGATTCGGCCGACGACATCGCCGCCAACCTGTGTGGCACCATCAACGTGACCGAGCGCTACGCCTTTGTGGGGGAGGGGCTTGCCGCCAAGCCGGCGCCGACTATCAAATCCGTGGTCAATGTGGGATCCGCGAGTGGGCATACGGGATCGGAGTTTCCCGCCTATGCCGCCAGCAAGGGCGGCGTTATCGCCTACACCAAGAACCTTGCAAACCGTCTGGCGCCGCAGGCCATCGCCAACAGTGTGGACCCGGGCGGCGTTATCACGCCGCTCAACCGTTGCGTGATGGAAGACGAACACCTGTGGAGCCAGATTATGGAGCTCACGCCGCTTAGGCGCTGGGCCACTGCCCAAGAGATTGCCGAGTGGATCTACTTTGTGGGCGTGACCAACCGGTTTATGACCGGACAGAGCCTGTTGATCGATGGCGGCGAGGCCGGCCGCACGCAATTTATTTGGCCCGAATAGGAAACGCGCCCGATGGAAAGCCGTCGGGCGCATTTTTGATGTATCGATTTTTAGTCGAGGCAAGTCCAGTTGACGGGGGTCGAGCCGTGCTGTTCGAGTAGCCGATTGGCAGCGGAGAAGGGACGCGACCCCATAAAGGCGGGGAGTTCTGCCGTGGCACGGTTAGCCGAAAGCGGCGAGGGGTGAGTGGAGGCCAGGCAGAACTTGCCGGTTGCCTTGCCCGCGCCAGTCGCGACGAGCTTACCTTCGACCATCTGTTGGGCAAAGCGGCCCCATGCCAAAAAGACTACCGGTTGGGGCAGCTGGCAGCAGCGTTCGATAACGTAGTCGGTGAGCGTACTCCAGCCTAGTTTGGCGTGCGAGTTGGCGGTATGCTCGCGCACGGTGAGCGTAGTGTTGAGGAGCAGGACGCCCTGCTGTGCCCATGGTGTTAGGTCTCCCGTGGCGGGAATGGGGCAACCCAAATCGGCTTTGAGTTCCTTATAGATGTTGCGCAGGCTCGGCGGCAACTTGGTTTGCGTCGCGGGGACCGAGAACGACAGCCCCATTGCCTGGTTGGGTCCGTGATAGGGGTCTTGACCCAAGATGACAACCTTGACCTGGTCGGCCGGTGTGCAGGCGAGGGCGTTGAGGATGTCGTCTTGTGCCGGGTAGATGGTCTGCTCGGTACGCAAAAGGGCGATGCGCTCGAGCAGCTGGTTCGTGGTGTCACGTACCGGCTGCGGCGCATCGCCCAACCAAGTTGCTATGTTGCGATCGCGGGTTGCGGTGTCCATGGGGCTCCTTTATGGCAGATGCTCTGTTGGCATCTATTGTAAAGGCGCACCGGTTGCCTTTATGCCGCGGCTGTATAAGGAGCGGGGTCTACGAGACGCGCTCGGGCGCTCCTGCCATGCGAGCCTGTCCATGTGCACGGAGGCGCGGAAGCTCGACGGTTGCTACCATGACGCCGGTGAGGATGAGGGCGGCGCCAAAGAAGGCGATGGGGCTCAGGACCTCGCCGACCAGGAAGAACGAGAATACGGCGGAGCAGACCGGCTCGAGCGAGAAGGCGAAGCCGGTGGTCTCGGCGGGCACGTGGGGCTGCACGAGCGTCTGGGTGATAAAGCCATAGGCAGAGCAGATGAGTGCGAGGGCAACGACAACGACGATCTCGCTGGGCGTACTGGGAAGTGTGAAACCGCCAAAGACGCATGCGGCGATGCCCGAGAACAAGCCGCCGAAGCCCAGCTGCCAAACGCCCAGAGCAAGCGGGTTGACATCTTCGACAAAGCGCTTCGCCACAATGATGTGGCCGGCATAGACAAAAGCGGAGAGCAGCATGATGATCGCGCCGGGATTCAGGCTGGTAAAGTCTGCGCCCGAGAGCAACAACATACCGCAGGTGACGATGGCGGTGCCGACGAGCACTTTGCGCTCGGGGGCGCGACGCAGCAGGGCGGCGTTGGCAAACGGCACGATCACGACCGTCAGGCTCTGCAAAAAGCCGGCGGTGGAGGCGGAGGTGAGGCTGGAGCCCAGGCACATGCAGGTGAGCTCGGTTGCCATAATGGCGCCGATGATGGCGGCACGGACCATAAGGTCGCGGTTGATACGCAACGCGTGCTTGTGGAAGAGCAGCAGGCAGACCACAAAGGCGATGATGCAGCGTAGCGCGACGATGCTCGTGGCGTTCATGCTGTCCATACCGATCTTCATGAGGGGATACGAAAAGCCCCATGCGACGGGAACGGAAAATGAGAGCGCGATTGCTTTTTTGCGATCCATGGGACTCCTTTTGTTACAGAACGGTTTCGCAAAAAGGATTCTGCTCCCAGATGTGGATGTAGTAAAGCGAATGTATCTTCAGTATGATTAAGAAATGCTAATGTTGGTGGGAAAAGCCCTGACAAAACGTTTTACAGCTACACCGATGTGGAGGCACGATGGCATCGCGGTATCAGATTGTTTGTATGGTGGTCGATCGCGGCAGTCTGAAACGTGCGGCCGACGAGCTGGGCTATACGCAAAGCGCGGTGAGCCAGGCCGTCAAGGCGCTCGAGCGCGAGCTGGGCACCACGCTTATCGAGCGCGGTAAGCAGGGCGTTTCGCTTACGCGCGACGGTAAACAATATCTGCCGTACCTGCGCCAGATTGTGACCGCCGAGGCCGAGCTCGAGGGCAAGCGCCAGGAGCTGCTGGGGCTCTCCTCGACCGATATTCGTATCGCGACGTTTACCAACGTGAGTCGAACCGTGTTGCCACGTGTGATCCGCGATTTTGGGGCCCTGCACCCGGGCGTGCACTTTACCCTCAAGCAGGGTGATTACACGCGCAACGCCCAGTGGGTGCACGATGGCGTGGTTGATTTTTGCTTTACGGCGCGCGGATTTACCGCTGGGCTCGAGAAACGCGTGGTCTATCACGATGAGTTGGTGGCACTGTTACCGGCTGCGCATCCGCTGGCGGCAAAGGAAAAGGTGACGCTCGCCGATCTGGCGACCGAGCCGTTTGTGCTGTTGGATGAGGGCGAACAGAGCCTGGTGCTCGATGCATTCGCGGCGCATGGGCTGTCGCCGCACGTGACGAGCGAGGTGACCGACGACTACACCATCATGGCGATGGTGGAGGAGGGCCTAGGTGTGAGTATGCTGTATCGCCGTACCGTCGAAGGCATGCGGGCCGATATTCGCGTACGTCCCATCGTGCATGCCCCCTCGCGCGATGTGGTGGCCGCCTGGCGCAGCTGGGACACCATGCCCATCGCCACGAGGCGCTTTATCGACTATATGAGCTCGCATATTGTCAATTAATGACTGGCGTGGCGTTGAGTGCGGCGTTTAGCGGGCTGTCGCTTTGGCTTTGGTGGCGCGATAGGTGCGTGCCGGGTGGCAGAGTAATACCGCCACGACCATAAAGAACGCCGTGGTGCCCAGGCTGATGGGGTAAACTATCATGATGTTCGCAAAGGTGCGGAAGTGCGGGAACACGCAGAACATCCAGTAGAAGCGAATGCCGCAGACGCAAATCATGGTGATGAGGGCGGGCATGAGCGAGATACCAAAGCCGCGCAGGTAGCCTGACATGTTTTCGTAGAACATGCTAAAGGCGTACGCCGGGAAGATCGAACATACGCGGATATAGCCGATCGAGACGATGTTGGGATCGCTGTTGAACAGCGACAAGATCTCGCGCCCCAGGCCGACAATAACGATAATTGTGGTGAGCGCGACGATACCGCCTTCGACTAGGCAGACCTTGAGCGTCTTGGTGCAACGGTCGATCTGGCGGGCACCGTGGTTTTGTCCCACAAAGGTGGTGCAAGCCTGGCTAAAGCTGTTGAGCAGGTTGTAGCACACGTACTCTAGACTCATGGCGGCGCTCGATGCCGCCATGACTTCGGTGCCCAAGCTGTTGATGGCAGACTGGATGATGATGTTGGCGACAGCAAAGACGGCGCTTTGGATGCCGGCGGGCAGGCCGATCTTGACGATGCGCTTGAGGGCGACGGGGTCGATAGCTAGGTCGCGTAGGGTGACGCGGACGACGGAGTCGGTCTTGAGCAGGCGGATAAAGAGCGTAGCGGCGCTGACGGTGTAGGCGATGGCGGTGGCGATGGCGACGCCCGCGACGCCCCAGTGGAGTATTGGGACAAAGATGAGGTCCAGGCCAATGTTGAGGACGGTGGACACGGCAAGCGCCTGCAGCGGCATGCGGGTGATGCCGACGGAGCGGAAGATCGCGGCCTCAAAGTTGTAGAGCAAAATCGAGGGCATGCTGAGCAAAAAGACGCGTAGGTAGAGTGAGGCGAGCGGCATGGTCTCGGCGGGAACGTTGAGCGCGGCGAGCATGGGCTCGGCAAAGATCTCGCCCAGCGCGATGACGACAAAGCCCACGAGCGCCATTAAAATCGAGGTATGGACGGCGCGCTTGACCATGTTCTGATCGTTGCGGCCGATAGCGTTGGCGATGACCACGTTCGAGCCAAGCGATATGCCAATAAACAGGTTGAGCATAAGACTGGTAAGCGGAACATTGGAGCCGACCGCCGCCATGGCGAGGGTTCCCTGGTCGCCCGAGAAGTTACCGATGATGACCGTGGCGATGAGGTTCGACAGCTGCTCCAAGATGCTCGTGGCGGCCACGGGGAAGGCGAACAGGGGAATATTGCGCCACAGCGAGCCGGTGGTCATGTCAATGTGCTTAGATACGGTGTCAGCCATACGCTCTCAATCTCTAATATGCTCTTTCGTGCTTATTTGCGCAGATGATGATACTCCTAATCGACTAGTCATTGGGGACGTTCTTAAACGACCAGTCCTTCAAGAACGTCCCCAATGACTAGGTGGGGAAGGCGTGCGACAATGGTGGGCGTTGTGTTGTTCGCGCTAAGGAGTTGCCATGTTGTTGTGTCCCGTTTGCCATGAGCCACTGGCGGATAACGAGCGCGGTGCTGCATGCGCGGGCGGACACCGGTTTGACCGTGCGCGCGAGGGCTATCTGTACCTACTGCGCTCGTCCAAGAGCGGCGACTCTATGGGCGATCCCAAGTCACAGGCGCGCAGCCGTCGTGACTTTTTGAACCGCGGTTACTATGCGCCGTTGTGCGATGCGATGGTCGAACTGGTGCGCAAACAGGCGTCTGGGCGCGCCACGTTTGCGAACGGCCCCATGACGCTGCTCGATATTTGCTGTGGCGAGGGCTATTACACCAGTGCCATGGGCGCGGTGCCGGGCGTAGATGCTTACGGTTTTGACCTGGGCAAGGAGATGGTGCGCCTGGCCGCCAAGCGCGGCGATGCGACCTACTTCGTGGCCAACATGAAGGACATCCCCGTGGCCGATGGCGCCTTCGATATGGTGACCGAGCTCTTTGCCCCCTTTAACGAGCGCGAGTTTGCCCGCGTGCTGGCGCCGGAGGGTTCGCTCTACACCGTGGTGCCGGGTGCTCGTCATCTCTTTGGGCTCAAAGAGGTGCTCTACGACACGCCGTACCTTAACGATGAGAAGCTGCCGAAGACCACCGAGCTCGAGTTAGTCGGAACGCAGCGGGTATCTGCGAACATTACGCTCCAGACTCAGGCAGACATCGAGGCGGTGTTCCAGATGACGCCGTACTACTACCGCACGCGCCCTGCCGACAAAGAGCGCCTGGCAAACCTCGATACCCTTCAGACTGACATCGACTTCATCATCGCCGAGTACCGCCACAGCTAACAACCTGCCAAAAAGGGACAGGTTTATTTTGGTAGGTTTTATCTGGGCAAACGTAAAGGGCCGACCGCGGAGATGCGCGATCGGCCCTTTTTAGTTGCTTGGCTGCAGAGGTTATGAGAAGCGAGCGCTTATAGGCGGTCCTTGTTCTCGGCCTTAACGGCGTGTGCCTGCTGAACAAAGAACAGGTCGTACACCACGATGACAAAGGCGCCAAAGTTGATGGCGTCGCCGCCAAACGCGGGAAGCGTGAGCACCGCTTGGGCAAGCGTGGCGACCGCGGCAACAATACCGAGCTTAAACGCGCCGTCCACCTGCGAAGGCTTGTTGGCGCCCTTGATACCGGCGACGCCTGCGGCAAGGTCGACGAGACCCTTGGCGATAAGCACGACCGCTGCGAGCGTGGCGTACGAACCGTACGTGGAATCGAGACCGCCCGTGGCGATACCGACGCCGGCGGTGACGAGGCTGGCGATGCCCAAAACAAAGTAGATGAGAGCAAGGATTTTGAGAGTCTTGCGAGTGAAGCTCATGGCTGGTCCTTTCGATACGAGTACGCCAACTTGGCGCACCCAATGTACTGCACATATGGTGAAGCACATTGTAGTTCAACGCGGCGATGCATGCGTTTGAAAGCGTCTCTTGCCCGCACGGTCCAACCTTTCAAAAAAGAAAGCTGGGCGTAAGTCAAATCGATGGCAGCGTATGCGCGGCGCTGCGATGATGGGGCCATGGTAAGAGCTGGACCGAAGGAGAAGCCATGATGTACGGAGCAGGGCAAGTGCGTGAGCCGCGGTCGTTGGGAAGGCGCATGAGTGATTCCGTGATCGCTGCCGTGTGCACGGGATTGATGGCGGTGCTTTGCATTGGGATGCTGTGGGCCATGTCGCATGTGGGACAATAGCGGACGGTGGGGTGCCGACACAAACGGCGCTCACGTATTCGTTTTGCTTGCTAAGGAGTACTCATGGGCGTAGTCGATCCCTTTTCTGTTGCTCGGGCCGCGGGGCTTGAGCTGACCGGGAAGTCCGAGGGACTCACGCTCACCGACGGCACGATGGGGCTGCGCGCCGATTTCACCCGCATGCATCCGCGGCTCAAGCAGGGCCGTTTGCAGCAAGAGCTGCTGGTAAAGGCTGCGCGCACAAAAGGTATCGAGCGCCCATGGGCGATTGATGCCACGGCAGGCTTTGGCGAGGATTCGCTGCTGTTGGCGGCCGCGGGCTTTACCGTCGATCTGTATGAGCAGGATTGCGTGATCGCGGCACTCCTCAAGGATGCTTTGGATCGCGCGGCAGATGATCCGGCGCTTGCGACAGCCGTGGCGCGCATGCGCTTACATGCGGGCGAGGACAGTATTACCGGCCTTCGCCATACAGCTGAGCTGATCGGGCAGGGCGAGCTCGCGGCTCCCGACGTGGTGTATCTGGACCCCATGTTTCCCGAGCGTACTAAAAGTGCGGCGGTCAAAAAGAAGTTCCAGCTCCTACATCATCTGGAACAGCCGTGCGCCGATGAGGAGACGCTGGTCGAATCTGCGCTTGCGGTGCATCCGCGCAAGGTCGTTATCAAGCGGCCGGTGAAGGGGCCGCTGCTTGCCGGCGTTAAGCCGAGCTATCAACTTGCGGGCAAGGCAGTTCGTTACGATGTTTTAGTGCCGCCGCGCCCGTAGCTTGCGTGCGATGGCTGGCACTCCGTCAGTGCCGTACCGATGCGGCGCCTATTTCCAAGGGTGCGATGTCAGGTGCCAGCCGCCGCAGTATTCGCATTTGTAGCAGGCCAAACCACGCCGCCCATGGTTTTCGCAGTCGGCCATGACTGCCTCGGCCTCGGCACGCGTGTCGTAACGGTTTTTGCGTTCGCACGACTTGTAGCGCCAGGCTTCATCGCGCTCGGCGTCCAGGGCGTCGCGGCGCTCATCCTCGCGCGCAAACAGGTCGCTCATGTCGCCGCCCGTAGCAGCGCCCAAAAACTCGCTTTTGGCCTTTGACCAGGCGGCTCGCTTTTTGCTCCCCATCTGCTTCGCGCCCCTCTTCAAACGCTGGTATCATTGCTCAATCAAAGTGATACCAATAAACGTGAGGTCGCCGCGTGATGATCAGAAAAACCCTCGATACCGACATCCCCGCCGTCATGGCTATCTATGACGCGGCCCGCGCCTTTATGCGCGCGCATGGCAACGCCACGCAGTGGCCCGAGGGCACGCCTTCTGCCGAGCAGCTGGCTGCCGATATCGCCGCCGGTGACAGCTATGTGTGCGAAGTCGACGGTCGCGTGGTGGCGACGTTTGCCTTTTTACCGGGCCCGGACGAGTGCTATGACGTAATTGAGGACGGTCAATGGCGTAGCGACACTCCGTACGCCGTGCTGCACCGTGTGGCATCCGACGGCACCGTGCACGGTATCGCGGCTGCGATGTTCGCCTTTGCCAAAGAGCGTGCCGATCACCTGCGCATCGACACGCATCAGGACAACCTGCCCATGCAGGGAGCGAGCCTCAAGGCGGGGTTTGAGCGCGCCGGCATCGTGTATGTGTCCGACGGTACACCGCGTGTTGCGTTTGACTGGCTGCGCGAGGCATAAGAGCGGGGACGCGTATCAACAATTTGCACGAACGAAAATGGCCCCGGGTGGGGACATTTTCGTTCGCTGGCTGTTTTGCAAGCCGGCTTTCGCAAGGCGCGAACCTACGAAAATCACCGCGCGGCAACGCGGAGCGATAAGCTCGGTCGGGGGATAGGGCCCGCTTCGCCCGCCGGCTCGTAAATTGTATCATCCAGTGTGGAACGAGGACGCCCGTTGCCGCGTGCGATGGGCTTGTAGCTTGTAATAAGAGGAGAGCCATGTCGAAGCAGGCAGTCGTTGGAATCTTGGCGCATGTCGATGCCGGCAAGACCACGTTGGCCGAGGCCATGTTGTTCAACGCGGGTCGCATTCGCAAGCGCGGCCGCGTGGACGATGGCGATTCGCATCTGGACACTAACGCGATCGAGCGCGAGCGCGGCATTACGATCTTCTCGTCGCAGGCCGTGCTCGACCACGGCGATACCCACGTCATGCTTGTGGATGCGCCCGGCCACGTCGATTTTTCGGCCGAGGCGGAGCGCACGCTGCGCGCGCTCGACTATGCGATTTTGGTTGTGGGTGCCAACGACGGCGTGCAGGGGCACACCGAAACCCTGTGGCGCCTGCTTGCGCGCTATGACATTCCGACGTTCATCTTTATCAACAAAATCGATTTGGAGAATCCCGGCCGCGATGTTTTGCTGGCACAGCTTGGGCAGCGTCTTTCTGAGGGCTGCCTGGATGCTAACGAACTGTTGGCGGGCGGTGCCGTTCAGGAGGACGCTGCTGCGTTGGACGAAGCGGCGCTCGAGGAGTTTCTTGAAGTGGGTGGGCTTTCCGTCGCAACGCTGTCACGCATGGTTGCCGAGCGCAAGCTTTTTCCCTGCTTTGCCGGTTCGGCGCTCAAGGACCAAGGCGTGGACGAGCTGCTGGATGGCATATGCGCGCTGATGCGTGAACAGGCGTGGCTCCCGGAGTTTGCCGCGCGCGTCTACCGCGTGAGCCGCGGGGATCGCGGTGAGCGCTTGGCTTGGGTTAAAGTGACCGGCGGCACGCTGCGCGCAAAACAGACGATTAACGGACGTTCCGGTGCCGAGGCATGGGAGCAGAAGGTCGATCAGGTACGCATCTATAACGGCGAGAAGTATGAGCTTGCCCAAGAAGTTGCTGCTGGCGGTATTTGTGCCGTGACGGGCCTTGCGCACGTTCGCCCGGGGGACGCCCTGGGCGCGGAGCCCGCGGGCGATGCACCTGTCATTGCGCCGGTTCTCACCTATACGGTGCTGCCGAACGAGCACGATGTCCATACGGTGTTCCAAGCGCTGGCCGAGCTTGCCGACGAGGATCCCATGCTCGGCGTAAGCTGGAATACGCATCTTGAACAAATACATCTGCAGCTCATGGGAGCGGTGCAGCTCGAGGTCGTGCAGCGCGTTCTTGCCGATCGTTTTGGCCTTGCGGTCGAGTTTGAGCCCGGCGGCATTCTCTATAAGGAGACTATTTCGCAGCCGGTCGAGGGCGTGGGCCACTTTGAGCCGCTGCGCCACTATGCCGAGGTACATCTGCGCCTGGAGCCGTTGCCAGCGGGTTCGGGCGTGCAGTTTGGCACCGTGACCTCGACCGACGAGCTCGATCTTAACTGGCAGCGTTTGGCACTCACCAACGCCATGGAGCGCGATCACCTGGGCGTGCTGACCGGCTCGCCCATCGCCGATGTGCGCATTACACTCACGGGCGGCCGTGCGCATGCCAAACACACCGAGGGCGGCGACTTTCGCCAGGCCACGTACCGCGCGATTCGCCAGGGTTTGATGCAGGCGCGTGACGCCGGCGCGGCGGTGCTGTTGGAGCCGTGGTATCGCTTTGAGCTCGAGGTGCCGGGGGAGTGCGTGGGCCGGGCACTCTCGGATGCCACACGCATGGGTGCCGCGTACGAGCCGCCGACGATGGCGGGAGACCGGGCGAAGCTTGTGGGTCGCGTGCCGGCATCTGAGGTGCAGGATTACGCGCTGGAGGTGGCCGCCTATACGAGTGGTCGTGGGCATCTGTACCTAGAGTTCGCCGGCTATGCGGCTTGCCATGATGCCGAGCGCGTCATCGAGACGGCCGCCTATGAGCCCGAGGCCGATCTGCCCAACACGCCCGATTCGGTCTTTTGCTCCCACGGCGCCGGTTACACGGTCAAATGGTACGACGTCCCCGAGGCAGCCCACGTAAAGGTCGATCCCTCCATCTTCCGCCCCTGGCGAGCAGCAGACGTAGAGTTCTTCTGCCATAGGTGATAGAAGGGCGGCCTCTTTGTCACCTGCTGTTGGTATAACTCGGTATAAGTTGGTATAACTATAGGCAGCGTTTGCCAATCCGAGGAGGCCGACATGAATCCAAATCCCTTTAAGCCAACGGCAGGCAAGCGGCCTCCGATGCTCATTGGTCGCGAGTCGGTCATCGAAGATTTCGAGGAAGGGCTCGATAACGGCGCCGGAGCGCCGGGCAGGCTCATGCTCATTACGGGAAACCGCGGCTGCGGCAAGACAGTTCTCCTGCGGGAGCTGCAACGTCTGGCCAGCGAGCGCGGATGGGCGGTTGTCTCCGATTCCGCTTCGCTTGGCTTATGCGACCGCTTGGCCGACGCGCTTCGCTCGAATAGGCCCGTTGTGACGTCAATGGAATTCGGTTCGTCGTTTGGCCGGATGTCGGTCGAGGCGGCGCGGGCAAAGGGCGAGACGTTGCGAGGGCTGGTCAACGAGCGCCTCAAGAGGCTCGGTCCAGGCAAGGGCATACTGTTTGCGATTGACGAGGCGCAATCTGCGTCTATCGAGGAACTAGCGGCTCTTGCCGTTCTCTATCAGCAGGTGCTCGGAGACCAGGATGCCACGGGCTTGTCCGATAGCGACCAGCGCGGTCTTGCGCTGGCGTTCGCCGGCTTACCCAGTATGGTTGACGACCTGCTCGAAGAGCCGAGCGTGACATTTTTGCGGCGTGCCCAGCAGCGTACGTTGGGGGCGATCTCTTTGCCCAAGGTACGCGATTCGTATATCCAGACGGTCAAAGACGCTGGTCTTTACGTTGACGCGGAGACGGCGGACCTTGCGGCACACAAGAGCATGGGGCATCCATATATGGTTCAGCTGGTGGGCTATTACATGTGGCGGTCTGCTGTTCGACGCGGCTCGCAGGTCATCGAAAGGCGCGATGTCGAGGATGGCCATGCGGATGCCGTCTCCGAGTTCTACGAAGCGGTTGACGCGCCCCTGTATTACGGGCTGCGCAGTCCACAGCGCCTTTTTATCGAGGCTATGGCGGTTGACGAGAACAAACCGACGCGCATGGCGGATATCATTGAGCGTTGTGATCGTACCCAGAGCTGGGCGAGTAAATATCGCGCAAGCCTGATTCGCGAGCGCGTCATCGAGGCTGCCGGATACGGCCTCGTCCGGTTTACCGTGCCCATGCTGGGCGCGTACGTTCGCGATCGAGTTTTATGGCATGAGTAGGGTGATAAAGGTGACGGAACAGAAGATGAGCCCGCAGGCTATCGAGGTGCGTGGCGCGCGCGTCCATAACCTTAAGGACATCGATATCGATATTCCGCTGGGAAAGCTTGTGGGCATTGCCGGCGTGTCGGGTTCGGGCAAGAGTTCGCTGGCGCTGGGGGTTCTTTATGCCGAGGGCTCGCGCCGTTACCTGGAGGCGCTCAGCACCTATACCCGCCGTCGCCTGACGCAGGCCGAGCACGCTCAGGTGGATGAGGTATTGCACGTGCCGGCGGCACTCGCATTGCATCAGCGCCCCAGCGTGCCGGGCGTGCGGTCCACTTTTGGCACCATGACTGAACTCAACAATAGCCTGCGTCTGCTCTTTAGCCGTTGCGCCCATCATGTGTGCCCGCATTGCGGGGCGCGTGTGGAGCCGAGCCTTAACGTTGCCGCAGGCCTGTCGCTCGCGTGCCCTGCATGCGGTCGTGAGTTCTACGCGCCGAGCGCCGAGGACCTTGCGTTTAACAGCGGCGGTGCGTGTCCCACCTGCGGCGGCACCGGTGTCATGCGCGAGGTGGACGAGGCGAGCTTGGTACCCGACGAGTCAAAGACTATCAACGAGGGCGCGGTGCTTCCTTGGGGCACGCTCATGTGGGATCTGATGAAGCAGGTGGCCGGCGAGATGGGCGTGCGCACCGACGTGCCGTTTAACCAGCTCACGCCTCAAGAGCGCGACATCGTGTTTCATGGTCCGGCGGTTAAGAAGCACATTCTCTACGTCCCCAAAAACGGCGAGGGCGCCACGCCGCTCGACTTTACCTATTACAACGCCGTCTATACCGTCGAGAATGCGCTCGCCAAGGTCAAGGACGATAAGGGCTTAAAACGCGTTGCGCGCTTTTTGCGCGAGGGCCCATGCCGCGATTGCGGCGGCACGCGTCTCTCCGAGGCTGCGCGCCAGCCCCAGGTGCGCGGTATCAATCTGGCGCAGGCGGCGGCTATGACGCTAGGCGAGGCGATTGAGTGGGTGCGCGGGGTGCCCGCATTCTTGCCGCCCGAGATGCGGCCCATGGCGACGGATATCTGCGATTCGTTTTTGAGCGCGGCCCGTCGTCTGGTCGACTTGGGTCTCGATTACCTTTCACTCGACCGCGCCGGCGCCACGCTTTCCACGGGTGAGCGCCAACGCGTGCAGCTTGCTCGCGTGGTGCGTAACCGATCGACAGGCGTGCTTTATGTGCTGGACGAGCCTTCGATCGGCTTGCATCCTGCCAATGTCGACGGCCTGGTAGGCGTGATGCGAGATCTGGTGGATGACGGCAACACCGTGGTTGTTGTCGACCACGATACGCGCGTACTGGCGGATGCCGACTATCTGGTCGAGATGGGTCCCGTTGCCGGAGCAGGCGGCGGCAATGTGATCGCCGCTGGTACGGTAGACGAGGTCGAGCGATCGCAGGGCAGTCGCATCGCGCCGTTTTTGCGCTCAGAGTCCAAGCGCTTGCGTCCGCAGGTGACTGACGACGACATGTTCGACCAGGGACATATCCGCATGGCAACCGATACCATCCACACCGTCAAGCCGCTCGAAGTCGATATCCCGCGCGGTCGCCTTGTCGCGGTGACGGGCGTTTCGGGTTCGGGCAAGACGACATTGGTGCTCGAGACGCTCATTCCGGCACTCAAGGCGCAGGCAGCCGGCGAGCGCCTGCCAAGACACGTGCGTTGGGTCGATGCCGAGGGCATTAGCCGCGCAAATCTGATTGACGCTACGCCCATCGGCGCCAACGTGCGCTCGACGGTGGCAACCTATGCCGACATCCATGACGAGCTGCGTCGCGCCTTCGCCCGTACGCCCGAGGCCAAGGCGGCCGGCTACAAGGCGGGTGCCTTTAGCTACAACACCGGCGCCTTGCGCTGCCCTACGTGCGACGGCACGGGCTCGATATCGCTCGACGTGCAGTTTTTGCCCGATGTCGAGATCGTCTGCCCGGCATGTCGCGGCTCACGTTATGCAGACGCTGCTTCGCATATCCATCGTGAGGGCAAGGACGGGAGCTTGCTGACGTTGCCGCAGCTCATGGATATGAGTGTGGATGAGGCGCTCGACGCCACACTGGGGCTCAAGAAGGTTCAGGCGCGCTTGCAGACCTTGCACGACCTGGGTTTGGGCTATCTCACGCTCGGTGAGCCCACGCCGGCGCTTTCGGGCGGAGAGGCACAGCGCCTTAAGCTCGCGAGCGAGATGGGCCGTGTTCAGGATGATGCCGTATTCGTGTTCGACGAGCCCACGATCGGACTACATCCGCTCGATGTTCAGCTACTGCTGAGTGTGTTCGACGGCCTTGTTGCCAAGGGCGCCACGGTTATCGTGATCGAACACGATCTCGACCTTATCCGCAATGCCGATTACGTGATCGACATGGGCCCGGGCGGTGGCGACGCGGGCGGGCAAATCGTCTGCGCCGGCACGCCGGGCGACATCGCGGCCTGCCCCGCAAGCATCACCGGTCGCTACCTATAGCCGAATGTGATAAAGGGACTGCCTCTTTGTCACATTGATTTCTATTTCACGCATTGAGCCGCGAGATAGTCGCGGAAGAATGGCAATTCAAATGCGACGAGCCCTCGTCCTCGTTCTCCAATGATGCCGGCATCTATCATGCGGCGTCGGTAGCGGGAGACCTGCTGCGGCGAACGCTTAAGGCGCTCGACAAGGTCGGCGGTGGTGGACTCTTCCTCGTCATCGAGCATGGCGATGAGGAATCGCTTGTCCTCTGCAGTGAGTTCCCGATAGGTTGCCGCGAGGATTCGGTCGTCCATCTCGTCGCGCGCGATTTTGATTCCCAGGTCAAAGTCGCGTGACGAGATTTCCTTCGAATCGCTTGTGAGATCCCAGGCACGGTAGCCTACGAGTTGCAATAGGAAGGGAAAACCAGAGATCGAGCGAACGGCTCTATCGATTCCCTCGGCATCTGCTAGGCGATCGTTTTCCTGGATTGTGCGAATCAAGGCCTCGCGTACGTCATAGTCGGCAATGCGACCCAGATGATATTGTTGGGCGCGGCGAAGGAACGAGACCGTCTTGTGGTTCAGTAGCGTCGATACGTTGTTGGGAAGTCCCGCCATGAGCAGGGCGACGCGTTTCCCATCGGTCACAAAGTGCTGATACGTCGCTGCGAGCTGGATCATCTCGTCGAGTGTCGGGTCCACCTCGTCAACCGTGACAAGCAGACCGGTGCCCGCCTCGTTGAGCCGGTCGATGATGTCGCTCATGCGGTAACGCCAGGTTGAGGCATCGTGAACGCGACTGACCTCGATGCTGCCGAGCGGTGCAATTCCGAGACCGGTGACTTCGAAGTGGTTGGACGAGTCGATGAGATGGGCTGCGGCACGTTTCGCCCCGAACTCGATTTCCTCAAGCATTCCCGGGAGCGCGGTCGTCTTTACGGCAATCCAGCCGTGGGATTCCGCCCTTGTCGCGAGCGACGACATGAGAGCGGTTTTACCGGTTCCACGCGCGCCTGAGAAGATCGAGGTCAATTCTGGGCGCCTGCGCTGGCTCAAGAAGGCACGGTCCAAATCCTGAATAATCTGTTGTCTGCCAGCGAGATGGGCAGGAACCTCACCAAAACTGGGGGTAAACGGGTTCTCGAGATATTCCACAAGGCTCTCCTTTCACACCGCCGTTTAACTTCATTTTACTTTAGTTAATTCTGATTAAAAGTGAGGGCTCTCTATCTAGAGCATCAATTAGGCGTGTGTGCCGTCGGCGTGGCGCTCGAATGTGACAAAGGGACAGTCCCTTTGTCACATTCCCGGAAAGCCTGTTTGGCGCAGGGCTTCGTAGAGGACGATGGCGGCGCTGTTGGAGAGGTTGAGTGCGCTGATGCGGTAGTCGTCCGGGTTGACGAAGTTGCCGCAGATGTCCTGTTGAAGGATAGCCTCGTGGCTGTCCTCGGTATGTCCGAGCGATTCCTCGTGGGCTTCCCAAGCCTCGGCGTTATCGAGTGAGTCGCAATCGCGCAGCATGGGGATGCGCTCGCAACGCTCGGGCGCCGCGGCAAGCAGTGGCTCGGGAATGCCCGAGCTCTCGCTGCCAAAGACCAAGTAGTCGCCATCGCGGTAGGTACTCTGCGCATAGGTTCTGCGCGCCTTTTTGGTCAGCAGATGCAGGCGCTCGTCGGCAGGGGAGAGGCCGTTGCGCGCAAGGAAATCCTCCCAGCCGGCATAGGTCGTCACGTCCAAGTTTTGCCAGTAGCCCAGTCCGGCACGACGCACCGTCTTGTCGTCGAGCGAAAACCCCAGCGGCTCCACCAGATGCAGACGGGCGCCGGTGACCACGCAGGTACGGCCGATATTGCCTGTATTGGCCGGAATTTCGGGTGCATACAGCACGATATTGAACATGAATCTCCTTGGCTCAGAACGAAAAACCACCACGAAGGGCACCTTCGTGGTGGTTTGGCGGTTGCGTAGGCGGAAAAATGCCCGCTTGGATAAACCTAGGCGCGGTGCCAGTCGGTCAGGCAGGCATCGAGGGAGGCGATGAGCGCATCCTTGTCCATGTGACGGCCGATGATGCACAGGCTCGTCATGCGGTCGCCCGTCTCGTCGTCCCAAATCTGCATGATCTCGGGGTTCTCGTCGATGATCTTCTGCTTCTCGCCCTCGGGCGCAGAGTCGACAAACAGGCCGTTCTCCATCAGGCGCATCTGGTGGCCGGCCTGCTCGAACATGTAGCACATGTCCGGATCGCCGGTCTGCCACAGCGGACCCTTGACGCGGATGACCTCGTCGGGCCACTCCTGCTCAACAAAATCGGTGAACTTCTGCAGGTCAAACGGCTTGCGGCGAGAGTACACAAAGGTCTCGATGTCGTACTCCAGCACCTCGGGGTCGTCGTGCTCCTCGGGATGCTCCATGGCCTCGATCCAGGCGGCGGAGTTGTAGGCGCGCATAAAGTCGAAGCGGTCAGTATCGAGCAGCTCCTCCATGGGGACCTCGCCGTTTTGGGCCTCGACGATCACGGCGTCTTTCTGCAGGCTGCGCACGATGGCCTTGAGCTCGGCGATCTGCTCAGGGCTCACGGTATCGGTCTTGTTGAGGATCAGCGTGGAGCAAAACTCGATCTGCTGGATGAGCAGGCTCTCGATGTCGTCCTCGTCGATATCCTCAGCCAGCAGGTTGCGGCCGCCGTTGAACTCGTCGTACATGCGGGCGCAGTCGACCACGGCCACGATGTTGTCGAGCGCGAGCTTGGGCTCGCCGCCCACCTTGGCCTCGTCGCAGAAGCTCGAGATGGTGTAGGCGATGGGGATAGGCTCGCAAATGCCCGAAGCCTCGATGATGATGTAGTCGAAGTTGCCCGAATCGGCGATGCCCTGCAGCTGGTTAGCAAGGTCGTCCGAAAGCGTGCAGCAGATGCAGCCGTTGGTGAGCGGGATGAGGTCGTCGGTCTCGGAAAGGCCGCCGTCGGCGATAAGGCTGGCGTCGACGTTGATCTCGCCGATATCGTTGACGATCACGGCGGCGCGGATGCCGCCGTCGTTAGCGAGGATGTGGTTGAGCAGCGTGGTCTTGCCGGCACCGAGGTATCCGGTAAGCATGATGATCTTCACGGGTTTGTTGGGCATGTGCCCTCCTTTGTTAGACATGGCTTACAGTTGAATCATATGCCAAACGCCTGCTCTTATACCCACGCGCCGGCAAATAACACAGGCTACTCCCAGGCTCCCCATACATCGGGGCAATAACCGACGGTGGCCTTTTTGCCGTTGCGCACGATGGGCTCGGCCAAGACCTGCTGGTTCTCGAGCAGCTTGTCGAAGCGCTGGCTAGGGGTGAGGTGCTGGATGAGCGCGAGCGTCTCCTCGTCCTTAGCCTTGGGGTTGAGCAGCTTGTCGATGCCGCCGACCGCCTGCATCACGCTCGTGAGCTCGCCCTTGCTCATCTCCTTTTCCTTAAGGTCGATAAACTGCACCTTAATGCGGCGCTCCTTAAAATAACGCTGAGCCTTCTTGGTATCGAAAGACTTTTTGGTGCCAAAAATTTGCACGTTCATGTATTTGTTCCGCCGTTCTACCTGATGAAGTTGGTGCGCTCGCGATCGGCTTCGGGGGCTTCGATGCCGGCGGCCTGTCCTGCCTCGATACAATGCAGGAGCCAGGCCATGTTCTTGCCGATGTTGCGCATGGTGGCCAGGCCCTCGGCGTCTTGGGCGGCCTCGCCCGGCATGGCGCCAAACACGTTGTTCCAGTACGTGGAAGCAACCACGGGCATCTGGTTGATGGTGAAGTACTTATTGAGCACGTCGAAGGTGGTCGACGTGCCGCCGCGACGGGCAACGGCGACGGCAGCGCCCGGCTTGTGTGCAAAGGCTTTGCTGCCGGCATAGAAGGCGCGATCGAGGGCCGAAAGGATGCGTCCGCTGGGGTGCGCATAGTAGACGGGCGAGCCAAAGACAAAACCATCTGCCTGCTCGGCGGCAGCGATCAGCTCGTTCACCACGTCATCGTCAAAGGTGCAGCGGCAATCGAGCTTGCCGCACTGACCACAGCCAATGCAGTCGCGAATGGGCTTGGTGCCCAGCTGAAACACCTCGGTATCAATGCCTTCGGCATTGAGTTGCTCGGCGACCTCGGCGAGTGCGCGGGCGGTGTTGCCGTTTGCCTTGGGGCTGCCATTGACCAAAAGAACCTTCATCACAAACTCCCTCTGCTGTCGGTGACTTCTGCAGAGGATTATCGCACGATGGGGGAGGCGGTGTGGGCGCGGTGCTAATCCAGTTTGGTGCCTGGCACCTGCACGGCTTTCCCGAGCAACGCTTTGAGCTCGTTCAAAATGGAAACGGGCTGACGGTCGACGCCGTCCAGATGGAGCGTGGCCACGCGAATGGGTGGCTGATATTCAAATGGGCCAAAGAGCACGGGCGAACCCAGGAACCGCTCGATTTCCTCTGCAATCGCATCGGTTTCTTCGGGATCAAAGTCGTCGAAAAGAGCCACGAACATCGGCCCCGTCGAGCGGAACATACGACCCTTACCGCGCGAGCATTCCACCAGACAGGCGGCACATTCTGCCAAAACGCGGTCGCCCGCATCAAAGCCAAAGCGGGCATTGACCTGAGCGATATCGTCGATTTTGATGGCGATCAAACCAGCCTTGCGCGCCACGCGACGCATTTCGCCAATGGCGTTGACCAGGGCGTGAATATCGCCCAAGCCGGTCACGGAATCGGTCGTATCTGCCAAGCTTCGGTTGATGATAATGCCCACATACATGCCGGGCTCGGTATCGGTGCCGTCCAAGCGGTAGCCCGTGCAGTCGCAAAGCACGTATTTTCCGGTGGCATCCATTACGCGATACTGCATGTAGTGGAAGTGCCACGTGCCGTTTATCACCATGTCGAGCTCGGCACGTACGTTGTCGCGGTCCTCGGGATGAACGCGGGCGAGCCACATGTCGAGTGAGTTAAAAGGGTGCTGGGAGGGCAGGTCAAAATCGCGCACGGCGTTAACCGACCATTGCGATTCTCCCGTATCGAGATTGAGGATAAACGGATAGCGCGTCTCGGAGCTCATGGAGATCGCTTGGAACACCCGGTCGTTGCAGGGAAGCTGATCGACGATTGGGCGTTGCGGCGCGTCATCGTCTTTCGGTTGCTGCACACGATGCATAAGCTTATAGCGATACATTTTGCGATCGGCATCCATCGTCATCTGGCGACGCGTGTCGCCAGCAAGTGGATCGACGCGCGAGCAGCCAAAGCTAAAGCTGCCGATCATGGGCGCCTTGCCACCTGAGCTCGCCTCGATCAGCCCGGCACGTACCTGCTCCAAGCGCTGCTCGAGTTCGGTCTCGTTTGCGGAGAGCGAGATAAGCACAAACTCGTCTCCACCGATACGGAACAGCATCTCATCGTGCTCCATGGTTTCGGAGAGCGTGCGGCAGATGCCCAGAATATAGCGATTGCCTTCGGCGTGGCCAAACCTATCATTGCAATGCTTGAGATGGTCGATGTCAATATAGGCGCAGGTGAAGGGATCGCCTTTGCGCCAGAGTTGCTCGACGTGACGGTCGAATCCGTTGCGGTTGCCCAAGTTGGTGAGCGGATCGATATGGGCGTTGCGCTCAAGCAGCTGGCGCTCTTGTTGCAGGATGGCATGCGTCTTTTGCAGTTGCTCACCAACGGCGCGTAGCTCAGCAGGCAGCGCGGCAACATCGAGTTCGGCGGTCGAGACGCCGTTCGCAAGTCGCTGAAGATAGGCAATAATCGATTGCTCGCCCAGGCGATACGACTCGTTCATGATGGATAACCTCCTTGGGCGGAACAACGGTTTGTATCATATCCCCAATTCGGTTTGAATTGGGGATATAAGTTAGCTAATGGAGACAAATATCCCCTTCGACGGTGGCGTTTTGCGCGCGAGCGTATCAGTTGTTATTGCCGCCATCGAGCAATGCCTCAAAATTCTTCGCCGGCATGGGGCGGTAGTAGAGGAAGCCCTGAGCGTAGCGGGCGCCCATTTGTCGTAGCATGTTCGCCTGCTCATTTGTCTCGACGCCTTCAACCACGACGGGCAGATGGAGCGACTGCGCCATTTCGAGCATCGATGAAATGATTTGCGTGCTGCGGCCTTGATCGCGGTCGGTGGGCACAATCTGCCAAATGTGCTTGTCGAGCGTCACCATAAAGCCGCTTTCCTCGAGTGCGGGGATATGGGTGCACATGCTGTGGGCGGCTATTATTCGACAGGCGGTAGCGCGACGATGCGATGTTCGATAAAAATGCGACTGGGACGATATATGTTGACGGGTATACTTGTCCCGGTTTAAAACGCAGGAACGGAGATGGTCGCATGGCACAGTCAAATATGACGCGCACGGTGGGGCTGGCGCTCGAGGGAGGCGGCTACCGCGGTATGTATACGGCGGGCGTGCTCGACGTTTGGATGGAGCACGGTTTGACCTGCGACCATATGGTGGGCGTCTCGGCGGGCGCGGCATTTGGCTACAACTTTAAATCGCGCCAGATCGGCCGCGCCATTCGCTATAACAAGGCCTATTGCGCCGACAAGCGCTATGCGAGCGTGACCAGCTGGCTGCGAACCGGCGATATGTTCAATGCCGACTTTGCTTATCACGAGGTGCCTATCGAGCGCGATCCCATCGACTTGGAGGCGTATCGCGCCTGCCCCATGCGATTTACGTGCGTGTGTACCGATATCGAGACGGGCAAGGCCGTCTACCACGACCTGCCGTATGGCGACGAGCGCGATATCGAGTGGATCCGGGCGTCGTCGGCAATTCCCGTGGCGACGCGTCCTGTCGCCATTGAGGGCCGCAAGTACCTGGATGGCGGCGTGGCTGATTCTATTCCCAGTGCATGGCTGTTTGCTCAGGGGTATGACCGCAATATCGTGGTGCTCACGCAGCCGGCGGGCTTTGTGAAGCGGCCCAACAGCGTGATGCCTATGCTGCGTCGCGTGTTCCGTCACTATCCGGAGTTTGTCGCAGCGCTTGAGCATCGGCATGAGGTCTACAATGCCACGCTCGATGATTTGGCACGTCGTGAGGCCGCCGGCGATATCTTTGTGGTGCGTCCGAGCGAATCGGTGAAAGTGCCGTCGCTGTGCCGCGAGCCCGATGAGCTCGAGCGCATCTATCAGATTGGTCGTCGCGATGCTGAGGCGACCTTGCCGGCACTGGAGACATATCTGGCAGGGTAGAGGCCGCTGCCGCCATCTCGGCGGAAAGCGCATCCCGGAATGGAGGTCCAAACTGGGATGCGCTTTCCATTGCTGAAGATGTGAGGCTGCGGATCAGCTGCTCGGCTTATGCCTATGCCTGCTGCCAAGTGTCGACGAGCTCCTTGGCCGCGGCGTAGGGGTCATCGGCGCTGCAGACGGCACTCACCACAAAGAAGCCGTCGACGCCGGTGGCCTTGAGCTGCGGCAGGTCGGCCGTCTTGACGCCGCCGCCCACCACGATGGGCACGGGGCTTGCCGCGTGGAGTGCGGCCAGGTCCTCAAAGCTCTTGGTGATGATAGAGCCGTCGGCCGCGCGTCCGCAGTCGCGCTTGGTCTCGGTCTCGTGGAGCGGGCCGATGCCCAGGTAGTCGACCAGGCTCATGTCGGCGGTCTTGACGTACTCGAGCATCTCCTCGCAACGGGCCGAAAGGCCCACAATGGCATCGGGGCCCAGCAGCTTGCGGCAGACCTCGACGGGAATGTCGCTCTGGCCTACGTGCACGCCGTCGACGGCAATGCCCTGCTCGCGCGCGGCGAGTACACAGTCCAGACGGTCGTCGATTAACAGGGCGACCTGACCGGTCTTGCCAGCCTGTGCGATTGCCTGCGCGGCGTCGCCGGTCAGTGCAATGATCTCGCGGGCGCTTGCCACCTTGGAGCGCACCTGGATACAGGTAAAGCCTGCGTCGAGCGCCTGGGCCACCACATCGCCCACGGGGCGCCCGAGGGTGTTTTCGGGGCCGAGTACCAGATAGGCCGAGATATCAAGGTTGTCGCGGATGCTCATCGTGCTTCCTCCTGCTTCTTGATCTGTGCTTCCATGCGCTCGAGCTTGCCGGTCATGGTGTCGGTAAATCCGGGCCGAATATCGGCTTTGAGCACGACTTCGGTGCGGATTCCCTTGCTCGCCAACACAAAGGTTGCGTCGCGCACGACCTGCATGACCTCGTCCCAGTCGCCCTCGATCTCGGTGAACATCGAGGTGGTGCGGTTGGGAAGGCCGCTCTCGCGTATGACGCGCACGACCTCGGCGACCTCGGCGGACAGCTCGTCGCCGGTGCCGCACGGGGCGATGGCCACGGCGATGAGCGTGTTCATTCCGGCATTGGTTGCGGGCTCGGACATGGCTTACGCCTCCTCGAGCTCGAGCTGGTTGTTGGCGATGTCCTGGGCGCTCGCGCGGTAGAGCTCGTCGATAAAGGCGACCTTAAAGCTTGCCGGGGCGTCGGCGACAGCGGCGGCACGCGTGCCGGCAACGTTGTAGACCGCGGTGCCGCAGATGGCTGCCGTAAACGGGTCGGCGGCGCAGGCATACACGGCCAGCACGCCGCCCTGCGAGCAGCCGCAACCGGTGATCTTGGACATGAGCGGGCTGCCGCCGTGGGACTTGGCCACGGTTGTGCCGTCGGTAATCAGGTCGACTTCGCCCGAGACCACAACGGCGCCGCCGGTGTAGCGGGCGAGCGCCACGGCGGCATCGCGGGCAGCGTCTACCGTGTCGGTGGTATCGACACCGCGCACGCGGCTCAGATCGGCCGCCTCGCCCTCAAGACCCCACAGGCCGGCGAGCGCGATGATCTCGGAGGCGTTGCCGCGCACGATGGCGGGCTTGTACTGCTTGAGTTCGTTTACCAACTGGGTGCGCAGGCTACCGATGCCCAGGCCCACCGGATCGAGCACCCAGGGCTTGCCGGCGTCGTGTGCCGCCTTGGCCGCGCGGGGAATCGTCTGCTCGTAGATGGGGAAGAGCGTGCCCATGTTGAGATAGATGGCGCCGCCGCCGGCAACGAGCGCTTCGCCCTCGTCGGGCAGATAGACCATGGCGGCCGATCCGCCCACGGCGAGCTGTGCGTTGGCGACAAAGTCGATCGTCACCGTGTTGGTGATGGAGCCGGCCATCGGATTGGTGGCGCGAATTTTCTCTACGGCCTTGACCATATGTTGCTTAAGCTGTTCCGAATCAATCACTGCACATGCCTCCTTGGCATAGAAAAGGGGCGCTGTGCATAGACAGCGCCCCTGTAAAGGCGGCATGCTCCCTACGCCAGCATTAACTGACAGGTTCAAAGGATTGGGCCCCATGCCCTCTCAGCCTTGTGGTTTGCACCGCCGGCACTCCCGCAGCGAATCTGTTGTTCCCTATACTAGCGCACCTGCCAAAAAGGGACAGGTTTATTTTGGCAGGTCGTTACAATAGGTAGGACCGATACGAATGGGGGCCTTATGATTAAACTTGTGCTGACCGATATGGACGATACGCTGATTCCAGCCGGGCATGACGGCGCCAGCGACTACGCCATTGAGGGTATTCATGCCATGCAGGCGGCGGGTCTGCACTTTGGGCCGGTTTCGGGTCGTCAGCCGTCCGCGATGGGCTGGATGTTCAAAAACCGTTCCGAGTGTTTTTCGACCGGTGCGTTCTGTAACGGCCAGGTGATGTTTGTCGACGGCGAAGTAGTCGCTTCGCGCGCAATCGACAACGATGCTCTGATGCGTTTGGCTGACTATCTGGAGCAAGAGACCGACGATACATTTCTAAAAGTCTACAGCCTGGGCGATGACTTTTGGGGCAACGATGCCTATTGCGTGACGAGCAATCCCGAGCGTGTGCGTCGCGCTATGGAGTCGGGCGGCAATGCGTGGCTCAAAGGCGAAGAGGCCCCGTGTCGTCCCGTCGTCGATGGCGCGCCGGTGTTTAAGGCGAATATCTGGAGTGCCCGTTCGCGTGAGGAGCTCGCGGAGCTACGCGAGCGCGTTGCCGTTGAGGTGCCGGAACTCTCGCTTGTGTTTCCCAACAACCGAGTGCGCCTGTTCGACATCCTTCCGGATGGTTGGGACAAGGGCTGCGCTGCGCTGGAGCTGGCGCGCGCCTTGAGCCTGACGCCCGACGAGGTGGCCGTATTTGGCGATTCCGATAACGATCTGCCCATGATCGATGCCGTTCCCAACTCCGTTGCAGTCGCCAATGCCAACGAGGCCGTCACGGCTGCCGCGCGCTGGCATATCGGCGCCGCGGTGGATGATGCGGTCGCCGGAGTCCTGCATCAGATTGCCGCCTGCGCCGCGACGGGGGAGATGCCGCCGTTTATGCGCCTGCCGGGTACTGCCGACGCGAATCTCACTAACAGCTAAGGAGACAGCCATGAAGCTCCAGCAGCTCAGATATGTCGTCAAAGTTGCCGAATGCGGCAGCATTACCGAGGCCTCGCGCCGGCTCTTTGTGTCGCAGCCTTCGATTACCGCGTCGATTCGCGATCTCGAAAACGAGATGGGTGTGCACATCTTTGAGCGCACCAACAAGGGCGTCATTGTGTCCGAGGAAGGCGAGACCTTCTTGGGCTATGCGCGCCAGGTACTCGACCAGGCCGACCTGCTCGAGGGCAAGTACAAGGGCGCATCCGAGCAGGTGCCGCACTTTAGTGTGAGCTGCCAGCATTATTCCTTTGCCGTCAACGCGTTTGTCGACGTGATCCGCGAGTTCGATGCCGCGCGCTACGACTTTACCCTGCGCGAGGAACAGACCCACGAGATTATCGAGGATGTCGCGCACATGAAAAGCGAGCTGGGCATCCTATATCTGTCCGAGCACAACCGCGAGGTTATCGAGCGCATGCTGGTGGCCAACGAGCTCGTGTTCGAAGGACTCTTCTGCGCCACGCCGCATGTCTTCGTCTGCGCCGACCATCCGCTGGCGGACCGCTCCAGCGTGACGCTCGAGGATCTGGAAGACTACCCGTTCCTGTCCTACGAGCAGGGCAGCTACAACTCGTTTTACTATTCCGAGGAGCTGACCTCGACGTTCGAGCGTCGCAAAAATATCCGCGTGCGCGACCGTGCGACGTTGTTCAATTTGGCCATGGGCCTCAACGGCTACACGGTATGCTCGGGCGTGATCAGCCATGAACTTAACGGCCCCGGTATTATCTCGATTCCGCTCGATGTGGACGAATACATGGAGATTGGCATCATCACGCGCAAGAACACGACGCTCACGCGCTACGGTCGGGCCTATATCGACGCGATTCGTCAGCATATCTAGGCTGCTGTGCTCCGCACAGTTCAAGTCTCTTTATGGCAGTCCAGACTGATATAGGAAGCATCTATATCAAACTGTTATAGACGTATATTTTACGATGGTCATATGAGCGCTCATACTCTGTCCCAGTAGAGCATCCAATGCAAAGGGAGATATCTATGAGCACTTCGATTCATCCGAACGCGCCGTTTCGCGCCGATATCGTCGGCAGTTTTCTTCGTCCGCAGGCTGTAAAGGAGGCCCGTGCCGCCTATGTCGCGGGTAAACTCGACGCTTCCGGCCTTAAGGCCGTCGAGGACGATGCTATTCGCGATTTGGTGGCCAAGCAGAAGGCCGCCGGCCTGCGGGTGATCACCGATGGCGAGTTCCGCCGCAGCTACTGGCACCTCGATTTTATGTGGGGCCTTAACGGCATTGAGCGCCGCACCTCACGCACGGGTTATATGTTCCATGACGAGGAGACGACGGCCGACACCGCCGTGGTAACCGGTCTCATTAGCGGCGAGAACCACCCGTTCGTCGAGCATTTTAAGTTCGTCAAGGCGCTGGAGGAGGAGGGCCAGGTCGCACGCCAGACCATTCCGGCGCCGATCCAGACGTTCTCTGAGGTCACGCTCGATCGCTGCGACGGCCAGCAGGAGAGCCTGCGCGCTGTCTATAAGACCGATGAGGAACTTGCCGACGCTATTGCAGACGCTTATCGCACGGTGATCGCCGACCTGTACGCAGCAGGATGCCGCAACATCCAGTTTGATGACTGCACCTGGGGCATCTACTGCGATACCGATTTTGTCGCCAAAACCGGCATGAGCCCGGTCGACCTGCAAAAGGTAAGCGAGCTGGGCGTGGCGCTCAACAACGCCGCCATCGAGGGCAAGCCCGACGATCTGGTTATCAACACGCACGTGTGCCGCGGCAACTACCACTCCACCTACGCTTTTGAAGGCGGCTACGATCCCATCGCACCGTACCTGTTCGCACATGAGAATGTCGATGCGTTCTATCTGGAGTTCGACACGCCGCGCGCCGGCGGCTTTGAGCCGCTCAAGTACGTCGCTCCCGGCAAGAAGGTCGTGCTGGGCTTGGTAACCACCAAGGCGGCAGAGCTCGAGAACGAGGATGTTATCGTCGAGCGCATCCGCGAAGCCGCAAAGTACGTGCCGCTCGAGAATCTGTACCTGTCGCCCCAGTGCGGCTTTGCCAGCTGCGAGATTGGCAACAAGCTGACCGAGGACGAGCAGTGGGCAAAGATCGCGCTGGTCAAGCGCATTGCCGAGCGCGTTTGGGAGTAACGCTACCGTTTGCAGGTGGCGGCGCGTGCGAGGCATTGCGTATCGCGTACAATGGTTCGGATCGTATCGTTCGGGCAGGTTATCCGATATGCCTGATCGCCCTTCCATCATGAAAGGACATCCATGCCCCAGTTCTCGACGCCCACCGTATCTGAACTCGAGGAGACTGTCGAATAGTAGCTGCGTTCAGCCAAATTAAAAATGGCGTCCATGCGTGTGTACGCGTGGACGCCATTTTTAATGCGTCAGTATCCAGTGGATGCCGCGCGCCATGCGCAGGTCAGTTTGGGCAAAATGATTGCCGGGGTTGAGCTCCAGCGTTGTTGGGATGTCGCGCTCGATAAACAGCTTTTCCATCGCGCGCGTATCGTCGAGTACGTGCCGCATCATGCGGTTGGGCGTCTTGGTTTCCTTTTTACCGAGCGACAGATAGGCGGCGTCGGGCGTAGCCGTCATCGTGCGCTCGCGCGCGTAGTCGATAAAGCCGGGGAACCACAGCGACCCCGATGCACTCGCCACGCGCTCAAAGACATCTGTTTGCCAAAGTGCCCACAGTGCAAAAAGACCCGCCAACGAGTAGCCGGCAACGCTGCGCCAGGCGGGCGGTTGCGGGAGCGATGATTCGGCCTGGGGGATTATCTGCTTCAACAACTCGTCAAGAAAACCAGCAGCCTGTCCGCCAAAGGGCTCGGCATCTCGTATAGTTCCGTCGCATTCCCAGGGGCTCAGCTCGCGATTCCAATCGAGCCCTCCAATGGCGACAAGGGTGAACGGCGGGCAGTCGAGCTCTCGGCAGCGCTCGTAGACTTCACTACCGTTGCCCATAACCACGGGGAGATAGATGACGGGCGCGCCTTCCGCACACTCTGAATAAACGGTTATCTGCTTATGATGCGCTTCCAAGGCAGGCTTCTCTCAGTGTTGTGATATTGACAGCCTCAATTGTCGCACGCTGACACGGGGGCAGACGCTAAAAGAAAGGCGCGGAGCCGCTCGATGCGATTCCGCGCCTTGTTGTTTTGCTTTAGCAGACTATGCCGTTACGCCACGAAGAAGTAGACGAGGAAGGCGAGGGCTGCGATCCACATGAGCGGCTTGATCTTGGAGGCCTCGCCCTTAAAGAGCGCGACGACCACGTAGGCGATGAAGCCCAGGCCAATGCCGGCAGAGATGGAGTAGGTGAAGGGCACGCCGGCGACAATCATGAACGCCGGGAAACCCTGCGACACGTCGGACCAGTCGATCTCGGAGGCTTCGCTCATCATGAGGTAGCCGACGTAGACCAGAGCACCGCAGGTGGCGGCGCTGGAAACGATGGTGACGATGGGGGAGAAGAACGCGGCGAGAATGAACAGCACGCCGGTGGTGACGGAGGTGAGGCCCGTGCGGCCACCGTCGGCAGCGCCAGAGGTGGACTCGACGAAGGTGGTGATGGAGGAGACGCCCATGAAACCGCCCACAGCAGCGGCGGCAGAGTCGACGATCAGAATCTCCTTGATATTCTCGACGTTGCCGTCGTCGGTGAGGAACTCGCCCTGCTTGGCCACGGCCATCGCGGTGCCCATGGTGTCGAAGAAGTCACTCATGAGCAACGAGAACGAGATGACGAGGAGCGCGGGGTCGGTAAGGACCTTGACGATGGCGGGCACGCCGCCGGCGTCGGCGATGGGGCCACCAATGCTCGAGAAGTCGAGCGGGGCGATGATACCGGTCGGAGCCTGGGTCACACCTAGGGGGATACCGGCGATGACGGCGACGACGATGCCGATGAGCAGCGAGCCGGGGACGTTGCGGCAGGCGAGGGCGACCGTCACCAGGATGGAGATGATGCCGACGATGAAGGTGGGGGAGGTGATGTCGCCCAGACCGACGAGTGTACCGGCGCCAGCGGTGATAATGCCGGCATCGCACAGGCCAATCATGGCGATGAACAGGCCCAGACCCACCGAGATGGCGTGACGCAGGACAACCGGGATGGCGTCCATGATGGCCTCGCGCAGGCCACAAAGCACGAGCAGCAAGATGACGACGCCCTCAAGGAAGATGACGCTCATGGCCACGTGCCAGTCACCGCCGCAGACGGTGGTGGTGATTCCAGCGATCATCGCGTTGACGCCTAAGCCCGACGCGCAGGCGAGCGGGCGGTTGGCGAAGATGCCCATGCAGATGGTCATGATGCCGGCGCCCAGGCAGGTGGCGCAGGCGAGCGCTCCCGCATCGATGCCAGCGCCCGAGAGCACCGCAGGGTTGACGGCGATGATGTAGGCCATCGCCAGGAATGTTGTCAGTCCAGCGCGAAGTTCGGTCCCGATTGTGGACTTGCGCTCACTGACGTGAAAAAGTTCGTCCATGCATACCCTTTCCTTGTTCGGCCCCGAGTTTAGGCCGATTGACACGAACTCAACTACTATATCGCCTTTGAAAGGTTGATGTTCCTCGCATGTTGATGTTCGGCGCTTTGTAGCAGACGGACGGTATTTTTCGCATGAAAATGTGTGGGTACCGTATACTTAAGCAGTTACAACGACCCCTATGGAGGAACGTATGATTAAAGAGCTCTGCCACGACGAGGCTATTCTGTCCCAGCGTTGCGAGGTCGCGACCGTCGAGGACGAGTCGGTGGCACAGGACCTGATCGATACCATCAAGTCGCTCGACGATGCCGGCTGCCTCGCCGCCAACCAGATCGGCGTCACCAAGAAGGTCTGCGTCTATCTGGACGACGCCGGCGAGCCCCATGTGCTCTACAACCCCCGTCTGGTGTTTGGCCTGGGTGCCAGCAAGATGGAGGAGAGCTGCCTGACGCACGGGGAGGTCACCAAGTCCACGCGCTACATCAAGTGCAAGGTTGCCTTTGACCAGATCGTCGACGGCAAGATGAAGGAGTGCCGCCGCGACTACGCGGGCTTTGAGGCACAGATGATCCAGCATATGATCGATCACTGTCTTGGAAAGTTGGTCTAAGGGGGTCAAAGCACCGCACCTTGCCGCTCAATCGTCGCTCGCGTACCTTAAGTACGCTTCGCTCCTCTTTCGTGGCAATCTGCGGCACTTTGACCCCTTAGACGACCTGCGGGGTTAACTTGGTTGAGTTTATCCTGATTGAATAGTCCGGGCGTGACATTGTTGTCATGTCCGGGCTTTTGTGTTTAGCGCCTTTTTGTTTGGAGACAATGAAATTAGCAAGAACGTAAAGCTAGGAGGCGCTATGTGTACGAGTATTCGATTTACCGATAATTCTGGCCACATGTATCTGGGCCGCAATCTCGACTGGAGCTTTGACTACGGCCAACAGGTTCGCGTGATGCCGCGCGGGTTTCACATTCCGTATTCGTTTATCGACGACGCGACAGCGGCGCACGCGGTGATCGGTATGTGCATCGATTACAGGAACTACCCTATGTTCTTCGATTGCGGCAACGATGCGGGCCTCGCCGTGGCGGGTCTCAATTTCCCGGGTTATGCCGAGTATGCCGAGGGCCCTGTCGACGGCAAGACCAATATCGCGGCCTATGAGTTTCCCCTGTGGGTGGCAGCGACGTTCTCGACGGTCGATGAGGTCGAGGCCGCGCTGCGCGACACGGTGATTGTCGCCAAATCTGCCGGAGAGGGGCTGGGCGTGTCACTGCTCCATTGGATTATCGGCGACAGCCAGCGCAGCATCGTGGTCGAGATGATGGCTGACGGCCTGCATGTATACGACGATCCGGTCGACACCCTTGCCAATCAGCCGACCTTCCCGTGGCATATGGAAAACCTACGCACCTATATCACCGCCACAAGCGATTTTCCGCAAACGGCGACGTGGCGTGGCGCCGAGCTTAAGCCCTATGGAGCCGGTGCCGGCATGCGCGGCATTCCGGGCGATTGCTATTCGCCGAGCCGTTTTGTAAAGGCGGCGTACCTCAATGCCAATTACCCGCAAAAGGAGAGCGAGACCGAAAACGTCGTTCGCATGTTCCGCTCGCTCGAGGGCGTGGTGATGATCGAGGGAGCGTCCAGGATGGGCGATGGCAAGTTCGAGAAGACTATCTACACCGGATGCTTTAGCGCGCGCACGGGCAATTATTACTACGCGATGTATGGGGATCCGTCGATTCGCTACGTGAGCCTGATGGATGCTGAGGGCGCGAGCCCCGATAGGCTCGTGGTTCCCGAGCCGCGTCGTTCGTAGCTCACTGGTCCGTTGCGACATAAAACGGCCTCGCACCTCTTATGAGATGCGAGGCCGTTGTCGTCAATGGCTGGTGGCGTGTTAGAAGTTGGCGTCGTTGAACTGGGTGCTCTCGAGTCCGTCGAGTTGCTGTTCGGGCGTATCGGCGACGCTCTCGAGCAACTCGGTGGGATCGACGTTCATGTCCTTACCGGCTTCGTTGCCGTTGACCAAGTCGTCCGAGAAGATGTCGACTTCCATTTCCTCGGCCTCTTCGATCTGAACCTCGAGCGGCACCTGGGTGCGCACGAGCTTAACGGCCGGGCGCATGCGGGCAAACAGCGGCACGTACTCGATGATGATGGCCGAGTTCTCAAGACCGTACCAGCGTGCCGGGCTTCCGCAGGCGCGGCGGACGGCGTACTTGATGGCCATCACGCGGTGGTCATTGCGGTTGATGTCCGTTTCGGGGGCAAGCATCTTGCGCAGCATGCAAAAACGGAAGTCGCCCACGTTGCCGCGCGTCTCGTAGATGGAGTAGGTGTGGTGCTGCGGCGGCAAGTCACCCGAGGCCATCAGGTCGCCAACGATCTGGCGCAGGTAGGCGTTGATGCGCTGATTGACCTTAAAGCCCAGGTCCAAGCGCACGCGGAACAGGAAGTCTGTGCCAAAGGTCTCAACGGAATACTCGTGCGTATAGGGCTCGTCGGTAACGTGTACGTTGATGAACCAATATGCCTTGGCGCGCTTGGGGTGCTTGTCCAGGATGGAATAGAGCACGTCGCGGTCGAGCGTGAGCGGGTCGGGGCTGTTGGTGAGGAACACCAGATTGTCGGCGAGCACGGGGTAGGTCTCGTCATTGCGCAGGCGGTTGAGCTGGTCGATGTACTTGGAGACGGGCAGCAAAATCGTCTGCGTGCGCTCGATGGCGGTGCCGCGGCGCCACACGTACATAAGGCCAAACAGCAGTGCGGCCAGGAAGATCATGACGTAGCCGCCGTCAAAGAACATGGTGAGGCACGAGGCGAAGAAGCACAGCTCAATGGCACCAAAGAGCAGGGCGAAGACGCAGGCGCCCAGCTTGTGCTTGAGAATGCCAGCGATATAGCTCGTCAAAAGCGTCGTGGTCATGAGCATGGTCACGGTAATGGCGAGGCCGTAGGCGCTCTCCATGCGCTCGGAGTTTTGGAACAGCAGCACGATGAAGATGCAGCCGACCCACATGATGTTATTGACGAGCGGAATATAGAGCTGGCCCTTGGTGTCGCTGGGGTAGTGGATGCGCAGGTGCGGCATAAGGTTGAGGCGCGTTGCCTCGGATACCAGCGAGAACGAGCCGGTGATGAGCGCCTGTGAGGCGATGATGGCCGCCACGGCCGAAAGCACGATGGCAAAGGGGCGTAGGGGCTCGGGAAGCATCATATAGAACGGGTTAACGATATCCATCGCGAGCATCTGGGGGTTGGAGTTATTGGCGAGTAGCCAAGCTCCCTGACCCAGATAGTTGAGGATAAGGGCCGCCTTAACAAATGGCCAGGATGCATAGATGTTTGCCTTGCCCACGTGGCCCATGTCCGAGTAGAGTGCCTCGGCACCGGTTGTCGACAGGAAGACAAAGCCGAGCACCATAATGCCCGAATGGTTGATGGGCGAGAACAGGAACATAATGCCGCGGATGGGGTTGAGCGCGCGCAAGATGGACAGGTTGCCGAGCATGTTGAACAGACCGGCGCCTGCCAGGAACAGGAACCACAGCGTCATGAGCGGGCCGAAGAGCTTGCCGATTGACGAGGTGCCGGCGCGCTGCATGGCAAATAGGCCGCAGATAATGATGGTTGTGATGATGATGACGTTGGTCTGGCCGTCGCCCAGCAGCGCATGGCCCCATTCGATGGTGCGCAGACCCTCGATGGCTGTGGTGACCGTGACGGCGGGGGTGAGGATGCCGTCGGCGAGTAGCGCCGCGCCGCCGATCATGGCGGGGAGAATCAGCCATGGTGCCACCTTGCGTACGAGGCTGAACAGGGCGAAGATGCCGCCTTCGTTGTGGTTGTCGGCCTTCATGGCGATTACCACGTACTTGACCGTGGTCACGAGCGTCATGGTCCAGATGACGAGCGAAAGCGCGCCCAGGATCATGTCCTCGCTGACGGTACCGATGCCGCCGTTGTTGGCGACGATTGATTTCATGGTGTACATGGGGCTCGTGCCGATGTCACCATAGACGACGCCGAGCGTTACGAGCAGCATGCCAGCGGAGAGGGGGATGGCTCCGTGCCCGCCTTGCCCGTGCTGGTCTTGGAGGTTTGCCTCCAGTTTATTGTGTGCCACGTGGACTCCCTTAGACATCCGGTTATCTGTCTAGGACAAAAAACTTTATGCCGTCTTTATACATACAAGAGCAGTTTGGCACATCGGGTTATTTTAGACAATAATCCTCAGCTGGGGATTATTTATCTACGCAGGTAGCATTTCAAAGCAGGGGCTTTTAAGCACGTACTGTCTGGGCGATGCCAGCCTTGGCGTTTGCGCGTTTGCCGGCGAGTTCGCAAAAAATCGCGCCGCCGATGATAAGCGCGGCGCCCATCAGGCGGACCGGTGTTATGGCTTCGCACAAAAGAACGGCGGAGAACACGACGGCCGAAAGCGGCTCGAGGTAGCCGACGACGGCGACGGTCTGCACAGGCAGTTTGGCGACGGCGCTAAAGTAGAGCAGGCAACCAATGCCGGTGTTGACGACGCCGAGCATGACGACGGCGCGCCAATCGATGCCTGCGGCGACGCCGGCGGACAGGAATGAGGGAGCACCCTGCGTGATGAGCGTGAGGACCAGCGCGGTCACAAAGGCGGCACTCACCTGGAGCGTGGAGTTCTCGAGGCCTTCGATGTGTGGCGCACCCTTGCTAGCGATGACCATCAGTGCATAGCAAAATGCCGAGGCGATGCCGCAGACGATACCCGCAATGGGCATATTGCCGCCTAGACCTTGCGCTGCAATGAGAAAAGCACCGCACGCAACGGCGATAAAGCCGGCGATTTTGCCGCCGGTCAGCTTTTCGCCAAAGATGAGCGGGGAGAGTGCCATGACAATGATGGGGCCGCAGTAGTACAGCAGCGAGGATACGCCGACGCCGATCGTCTGGTAGGCGCGGAACAGAGAAATCCAGCCGGCACCCAGCGCGGCTCCCGAGAGGAGGAGGGCTGCGGCTTCGCGGGGGCGAGATGGCGCCTGCAACTTATGGCGTTGGGTGATGGCGAGGATGGTGACAAGCGAGAATGCACCCAAAAACGTGCGTAGTAGCACGATATCCGAGCTCGGCAGCGCGATAGCAGCGGCGATGATGCCGTTGGAACCAAACAATAGCAATGCTGCTAAGTACGTAAACAGTCCGTTGTTCATGCGCTGACATCCCCTCTATATCCGAACAAGTTCACTATGGGTGAACTGGCTTTAGAAGAAAAGCGAATATAATGCATAGATAACATGACAAAAACTCATACAAGGGTGGGGACGTGCCATGGAGACCAATATCCAAAAGATGCAAGTGCTGCTCGAGACGGTGCGTGCCGGCAGCTTTACGCGTGCTGCAGAGCGGCTGAGCTATTCGCAGTCGGGCGTGAGCCGCATGGTGGGCGACCTTGAGGCAGACTGGGGTTTTAAGGTGCTTGATCGCAGCCGCGAGGGCGTGGTGCTTTCTGCCGACGGGCGGCAGGTCATGCCGGCAGTCGAGGCGTTATGCGAAGAGTTTGGCCGCCTGCAGCGACGCGTGGACGAGATGCGAGGGCTCATGCGCGGCAAGATCTGTATCGGTACGTTTTCGAGTGTGGCGACTCATGTACTGCCGCCGGTGATTGCGCGCTTTCGCGCCGATCATCCGGATGTCGATTACGAGCTGCTGATGGGTGATTACTCCGAGATTGAGCAATGGGTGGCGGAAGGCCGCTGCGACCTGGGTTTTATCCCGCGTGAGCCACGCGGTGCTGGCATGGCGTCGCGGCCGTTGGCGCAAGACGAGCTGATGGCCGTGGTGCCGGCAGATTCTTTGCTTGCCACGGCGGAGGTCGTCTCTCTTGCCGATTTAGCCAACGAGCAGTTTATTCTGCTAGAACGCGGCACCGATGATGAGATTACGCCGCTGTTCCGTCGGGCGGGACTGACGGTGTGCTCCAAGCTGTCGACCTGGGATGACTATGCGATTATGGCCATGGTCGAGGACGGCCTGGGCGTGAGCATTCTTCCCGCGCTCATCTTGCGCCGCTGTCAGTTCGATGTTGCCGTGCGTTCGCTCGAGGGACATCCCCATCGGCAGATCAATGCGATATATCGCACGGCTGACGTTTCGCTTGCCGCCGCTCGATTCCTTGAATACCTCTAAACGCGTACACGCCATTGTCCGCTTTGGGCAAATCTCGGAGTCCGGTACATTTTCTTATGAAATTGAACTTTCGAATGAGGTGCCGCGCTATACTGCTTGCTAAATTGAACCTTGGTTCAATTCGTGTTCTATAAATTGAACTTTGCCAGCAAGGAGGTTCCTGTGGCCCAAGAGACGTTTTGCGATCGCCTGCGACAGACTATGTCCAATCGCGACGTTCGCCAGTCGGACGTAATCCGCGCATCGGAGATGCTCGGCAAAAAACTCGGCAAGAGTCAGATGAGCCAATATGTGAGCGGCAAGACGATCCCGCGGCGCGATGTGGCTGAGCTGCTCGCCCGTATTTTGGAGGTCGATGTTACCTGGCTGCTTGCCGGCGACGCCGATCGAGGCGAGGCATCATCACCCCGCAACGATTCCAAGCCCGAACCCCATCCCTCAGCTCAAATTGCAAGGAGCACCACCATGCGTACTTTTTCTAAATCCACCAAGCTCGATAACGTCCTGTATGACGTGCGCGGTCCCGTCGTCGACGAGGCCGCCCGTATGGAGGACGAGGGCGAGCGCATCCTCAAGCTCAATATCGGCAACCCGGCGCCCTTCGGTTTCCGCACGCCCGATGAGGTCATCAAGGACATGCGCCAGCAGCTGCCCGACTGCGAAGGCTATTCCAACTCGCGTGGCCTGTTCTCCGCGCGCAAGGCGATCATGCAGTATTCGCAGATCAAAGGCCTGCCCAACGTTCAGATGGAGCATATCTACACGGGCAACGGCGTGTCCGAGCTCATTCAGCTTTCGATGAACGCGCTGCTCGACAATGGCGACGAGATTCTGATCCCCAGCCCCGACTATCCGCTCTGGACGGCGTGCGCAACCCTTGCTGGCGGTCATCCCGTACATTATCTGTGCGATGAGCAGGCGGATTGGTATCCCGACCTGGAGGATATGGAGTCCAAGATTACGAGCGCGACCAAAGCCCTCGTCATCATCAACCCCAACAACCCCACGGGTTCTGTCTATCCGCGCGAGGTGCTCGAGGGCATCGTCGAGATTGCACGCAGGCATCAGCTGATGATCTTTGCCGATGAGATCTACGACCGCCTGTGCATGGACGGCTACGAGCACGTCTCGATTGCCTCGCTCGCTCCCGACCTGCCCTGCGTTACCTTTAGCGGCCTTTCCAAGTCGCACATGATCGCGGGCTATCGTATTGGCTGGATGGTGCTTTCGGGCAACCAGCGCTGCATGAGCGACTTCATCATGGGCATCAACATGCTCTCCAACATGCGCCTGTGCTCCAACGTGCCGGCTCAGTCGATCGTTCAGACGGCACTCGGTGGCCATCAGTCCGTTAACGACTACATCCGTCCCGGCGGCCGTGTCTACGAGCAGCGCAACTTTGTGTATGAGGCACTCAGCAAGATTGACGGCATCTCGGTGGTTAAGCCGCGTGCGGCGTTCTACATCTTCCCCAAGATGGATGTTAAGAAGTTCAACATCACCGATGACGAGCAGTTTGCCCTCGACCTGCTGCACGAGAAGAAGATTCTGATCACGCGCGGCGGCGGCTTTAACTGGGCCGAGCCCGATCACTTCCGCATCGTGTACCTGCCGCGCATGGAAGTACTCAAAGAGTCCCTCGAAGACCTCGCCGACTTCTTTGACCATTACCGTCAGGCGTAACGGCAAAGGTAGCCTGTAATGAAACGGTCGGCCCGCAACGGATGCGGGCCGACCGTTTTCTGTCTAAGCCCGTGCTGTTAGCGCTTGTCTCGTTGAGCGGGCGAGGTTCGCGTGTGAGCGGTAAGTTCTATTCCAAAATGGAATACAGTGGGCTTAAGCTGGAATTGATGTCCGGGTACCTGCTTTTCTAGAATGTTTTCAACAAGATGAAAGGCGGTTCCAACCAATGATTATCGATGCAAATTCCTACTGGTTCGACGAGCGCATCTTTCATGACGAGACGCTCTGCGAACAGTTTTTGGCCGAGGTACCCCGCGCCTATGACACCGAAGGCTATCTGACCATGAATTCCGCCGGCAAACGACAGATCGTGATCGAGATGCCCGCCGGTTCTCCGGGTCTTAACTACATTGAGGGCGACTACACCCTCGAGAAGCGCTTGGCCGATATGGATGAGGCGGGGGTCGACAAGGCGATCCTCAAGCTCCCCGGCTGTCACGAGTGGATGTCGCTCGAGATGTGCCGGCGTTTCAACGACGGTATGGCTGCTGACGCGAAGGCGTCAAGTGGCCGTCTGATTCCGCTTGTCGCTGTGCCGCCCTTTGGCACCAAAGCAAATTTTGAGGAGCTCGACCGCAGGCTCGACGATGGTTTTGCGGGTGTGCAGCTCTGCGCTCACTACGGCAAGCGCTATCTCGACGACCAGGTCTTCTCGAGTTTTTTCGAGCACCTGAACGAACGCCATGTCACCGTTTACGTGCACCATGTTCCCGTGCCGGTCGAGAACGAGTCGCTTCTCGCGTACGACAACCTTCGCCGCTCTTATGGCCGCTGCGTCGACCAAACTACGGCGATCGGCCGAGAGATCTTTGGCGATTTCTTTGAGCGCTACCCCAATATCAAGATGGTCCACTCCATGCTCGGTGGCGCTTATTTTGCGTTTAAGGAGATGCTGCTGCCGCACGGTCCCAAGCGTCCAGATGCCTCGGGTCGCTTCCAGACCGATATCGAGACGGTCTCCAAGCGTCTTGAGAACAACGTTTATTTCGACATGTCCCATGCTCAGCCCTGGGGCGAGACACTTCTTGCCTGTGCGGTTGAAGTCCTTGGTGCAGACCATATTGTCTTTGGTACGAGTTATCCCGTTAAACGCGAGTGGCTAACAGAGGGTGTCGCCTGCGTCCGCGCCACAGATTTAAGTGATACGGACAAGGACCTTATGCTTGGCGGCACGGCACAGCGCTTGTACGGCATCGAGTGAGCGACAGATAAAGGAGGGCGTTCGCCATGGATAAGGGAGAGATGAAGGCCGGAGCCGCCCGGGTGGCCATTAACTTAGAGGACGTATTGCCGTTCGACGGTTTCGACGCACTCCGTCATGAAATCTTTGCCCGTGCCTTCGTGGTCGAAGGGATGGGACGGCGCGCTTGCATCCTTTCACTTGAGGTTACCTCGATCGCTCCGGCCCTACTCGTCGATCTGCGTGAGGTTGTCAAGGATGTTTCCAATTGCGACGGCGCCTTTTCTTGGGTGGTCCCGACCCACACGTTTTCTGCGCCTCACGTGCGCACCCCTGGGCATCTGGCCGACACCGATGCCCGCGATCGAAATGAGCGCTATCGTGCCGCGCTCATCGCCGCGACACGCGCGGCCGTTGAGCAGGCGGTTGCGGGCATTCGCTCTGTCACGCTCGCCTCGGCGGAGGGCTACTGTCCTGTGAACGTTAACCGCGACATTGAGACGCCGGCCGGCTGGTGGCTGGGAGTAGACCCCAAGGGGTTTGCCGACCACGCGATGCCCATACTTGTTGCGAGGGATGCCGAGGGCGGGCTCGTTGCCATGCTTGCGACGGCTGATGTCCAGTCTTCCGTGCTCGACGGATCGCACGATTCTCAGGGGAAGCGCTTGGTGAGCGGGGACCTCTTTGGCTTTGCCGCCACGGCTCTCGAGCGCGAATTGGGCGGAGTCGTGTTGCTGCTGCCCGGTGCCGCGGGGGATCAGAGTCCGGCGGAGCGCGCCGTGACCGTTGCGTTCGATTCGACCGGGGCGAAGCAAACGTTAGATGCTCACGAGAGTGGATATCGCATGCTGCATCGACAGGGTCGCGCTATGAGCGATGCGTTGATTGAGGCCGTCCGTGCGGCGCGTGAGGACGATGCCATCGGCGTCGATGCTCGCACGGTCGACGTCCTTTTGCCCGCCCAGACGCGCGCCGACTTCTGCTCATTGGCCCCGCATCGAACTTATGAGTTTCATGCGGCAGGCGAACAGCGTACGAGGGTCTATTTACTTCGGCTGGGAAATGCCGAGTTCGTTGGTATCCAGCCTGAGGTTTCGAGCTCGTTTGGCGCCGCCGTGCGCGCCGCCCGATTCTGCCCCGTGCTCTTTGCCACGCTTGTCAACGGAGGGCAGAAGTATCTGCCGGCCCCCGATGCGTACGAGAAAATCACCTATGAGGCCATGAACTCCGGCTTTGCCGCCGGCTCCCATGAGCGCCTCCTCCAAACCATCCTTGCCGCTTTGAACGCGGCGCGACAAAAAGGAGAACTTGCATGAATATCGGACATGCACGCCGCAAGATTACCCCGCAAGGCGACATCTATCTAATCGGATACCGTAACCTCCCCAACCGTCTGGAGCCTGCGACAGGCGTCCATGACGACGTCTTCGCCAACGCGATTCTTTTCCAACAGGACGACCGCGAAGTTTTTCTCTTCAACGCCGATGCTCTCGAGTTTGAGGAAAGCATGGCCGAGGAGGTTAAGACGATGCTCGCCGAGCGCTACGGAATCGACCGTGATTGCGTCCTGCTCTCCGCGACGCACGACCACACTTCGATCGTCGCCTACCATCGCAGCTGGTGGACGGGAAAATTCAACGAGGACTACTATCGCTGGTTCCTCGATACCATCTGTCAATGCTTCGAAGAGTGCCGCGCCAACGCGCGACCTGCGACCTGCCGCATGGGCAAAAAAGTCATCACCGGTTTCTACGACAACCGCATCATTCCCGGAGAGCTTGCCGACAATGAGGTTATCGTGGTGTCGTTCTTCGATGACGAAGGCAAATCGTTTGCGGGCTTTGTGAACTGGGCGGTGCATTCTGCCTGTGTCGGACCCGACTGCACGGAGCTCACGAGCGAACTCGCCGGTCTTACCGGCAAAAAGCTCGCTCAGAGTCTTGGTTACTATCCGGCCATGGTCGTCGGTGCTGCTGGCGACTGTAGCGACCGCAATTTTCGCCAGGGACGCGGCATTCCCGAGGTTGAGCGTGTTTCGACCGGTCTTGCCGAGGCGATTTCCCAGATCAAGCTCGATCGCGAGGTCGTTCTTGACCGCATCGAGCCTCAGACGTTCTATCACACCGTTGCCCATGATGACTTTTCGCTCACGCTTAAGTGTGCCGTCATCAGTCTGGGCGGCCTGCATCTCTTTGTGTTCCCGAGTGAGCTTGGCAGCGACCTGGGCATTCGCATGAAGCGCGAATGCCCGGTCGAGGGAATAGTCTGCGGTTACACCAACGGCTATTTTGAGTATTTCCTTCCGGCACGCGAGTACGGCCTCTCCTTTGAGACCGAGCGTACTCAGATTCCCCAGGGTGAACCGGAACGTCTGTGTGACAAGTTCTGCCAGACGACGAGACTTCTCGGCGCAGCAGCTTCGCGTCTGTAGACCTGATTGCGTGGCATGGGCCAATGAGGCTCACTGCCATGTGATCGGCATCTTCCATCTTCTCTGCCGTTTCCCATCCCGGGCGTACGTGCGTCCGCGGATTTCAAAGGGGGAAGCGGGTTCCTTGTCCTCCCACGTCGACTACGGAGGCATGAAATCTACGCTATGCCCCGCTCAGAAAAAGGAGAATTCCATGAAATACCAGAAGCTTTGCGATGAAATCATCACAAAGATCGGTGGTCGAGACAATGTGTTAGACGTGAGCCACTGCATTACGCGTCTCCGCTTCCACCTCAAGGATGAATCGCTCGCCCAGACCAATGAGCTTAAGGCGACGAAGGGCGTCGTTGACGTCATCCAGGCCGGCGGACAGTATCAGGTCGTGATTGGTGCCACTGTCGAGGCCGTCTACAACGACCTTGTTCAGATTGGCGGGTTCGACTCCAAACCCGCACTCGATATCGATGAGGGCGACGACGTCAAAAAGGGCGATCCATTCTCGCGTCTGCTTGCCATCATCTCCGAGATCCTGCAACCGGTTCTTGGCGTGCTTATGGCCGGTGGCTTTATCAAGTCGATGCTCGCGCTCTGCACGGTTGCCGGTTGGCTAGCCAAGGACAGCAATACGTATGTGACGCTCTCGGCAATCGGAGATTCGGTCTTCTATTACTTTCCGCTAATCATTGGCTGGACGTCGGCCAAGAAGTTCGGACTTAAGCCCGTTATGGGAATGGCGCTCGGTGGTATCCTCGTCTACCCGACGCTCGTTGCCCTTATGGGCGGAGATCCGCTCTACACGCTCGGCGCCGGCACGGTCTTCGAGTCCAATGTCTATGGTGATATTTTTGGCATCCCGCTGATCATGCAGAATTACTCATCGACGATTCTGCCTGCGATCTTTATCGTCTGGATTGCCTCCAAGGTGCACAAGGCCCTTTCTAACGCGCTGCCCGCGCTTGTGAGCTCGTTCTTCTCCAACATCCTGACGCTCCTCATTTGCGGCATCCTTGGCCTGCTTGTGGTCGGTCCGGTCATGACGGTCCTCTCCAACATCGTTGCCCAGATCATCTTGATGCTCATCAACTTCCAGCCCGCCATCGCCGGCTTCGTCATCGGTACGTTCTGGAGCCTGCTCGTCATGTTCGGCCTGCACTGGGGTATCATCCCGCTGTGGTTTCTCGATGTCGCAACCTACGGCTATGACCTCATTAACCCGCTCGTGTATGCAGGCGGTTGTGCCATCGCCGGTGCTGTGCTTGGCATGGTCATCCGAACCAAGGACTCCGAGGAAAATGCTGCCGTCAACATTCCCGCCCTTGTCTCTTCGATTTTCGGTGTCAACGAGCCTGCGCTTTACGCCATCTTGCTGCCGCGTAAGCGTCTTATGTGGGCAACCTTTATTTCCGCTGGTGTAGGCGGCGCCATTGCCGGCCTCATGGGTGCCAAACTCTATGCCTTCGGTGCCTCCGGCCCGCTCGGTTTTCCGAGCTTTATTAACCCTGCCGGCATCGACATGGGCTTTATCGGCCTTGTCATCTCCGGTGTGGTCGCTTTCGTTCTGGCTCTTGTCGCCGCTATGGTGATCGGTACCAGGAAGGACGAGGGCGGTAAGGCGCTCAACATCTCGGTGGACTAGTCTGTCTGCGCACTTTAACTAAATATGCCTCGGACGGCGACGTGCCGCCCGAGGCATATTTGTGTTTTGTGCCGTTGTCAGCGTGTTTGCGGACACAAGTCTGCGGTTGTGGAGCAGCAGGGATTATGACGGTCGTGTCGCGGTGGAAGACGCACGGTCGCCCTGCAGGAGCTGACGGTAGGGGAGGAAGCCGATGAACGAGACGACCGCCTGCGAGTGCGCGGCGTTTCGCTTGAGGTAGAGCCTGACCTCGGAGGTCGTCGCGGGCTCGAGCGGCACCAGGGCTACCTTTCCGCTGGCGAGCGATTCCGCCGGCTTGCGCATGAGGAATGAGACGCCGGCGCCGCGTGCGACAAGAGAGATGATGTTCTCGGCTCGTTTGCCGGTGAACGTAACACGTGGGCCAAATCCAGCTTCGCGACAAAGGGAAAGGACGAGCTCGCTTACGAACGAGCCTTGGGGAAGCATGAGGAAATTCTCGTCGATAAGGTCGTCTATCTCGACGGTGTCACATTCGGCGAGTGGATGGTCGAGCGGAAGGACGGCCACGAGCCGGTCGGTCGTAAAGGGAATCTTTTTGAACTCCGGCTCGATGGCGCCGCTGTCACGGATGAAGGCCAGGTCAATGTCCTCGTGCAGGAGCATGCGCTTGAGTGTGTCGCCCTCGCCTTCGATGAGCTCGACAGAATATGAGGGGTTCGCCTGCTGAAAATCGATGACGGCGTCCGTGATCCCATAAGGGGCCATAATGGGGATAGAACCTACGGTGAGGTGCTCGAGCGGCTCACCTGCGCCTATTTGAATGGCGGCAAGATAGCGGTGCTGAAGCGTCGCAATTTTTTGCGCATAGGGGAGGAGCGCTTCACCTTGCGCGGTGAGTGTTACGTGGCGCTGGCTTCGATCGATGAGCTTGCAGCCGAGTTCGTGCTCCATTGCCATGATGTGCTTGGAGAGGGTTGATTGCGACATGAAAAGCAGTTCCGCCGCATCAAGAAACGTGCGTGACTGCGCTAAGATGGCGAATTCGCCAAAGCGGCTGATATCCATAGGGAGGCCTCCGGTACCCTCATTTTGGCAGGTGGCCTAAACCACGACGCCATTGCAGTGGTCGATTTCGTGTTGGATGATCTCGGCGGTGTAGCCCGAGAAGTTTTTGATGCGGTGGACGAAGTTCTCGTCCAAATACTCCACCTTAATGCGGCGATAGCGGGTACAGGGACGCTCGCCGATCAGCGAGAGACATCCTTCGCTCGTCTGATAGGCATTGACCTGCTCAAGAATTTGAGGGTTGTACATCAGGAGTGTCCTGTTGCCGTCCTTTACGCAGATGATGCGTTTGCGCACGCCAATCATGTTGGCGGCGAGGCCCACGCACTCGTGCTCATGCTCGTGGAGTGTATCCAGGAGGTCCTGCCCGGTCGCGGCATCGTCGGGTCCCGCGTCTTCGGAAGGCAGGCGCAAAAAGAACTCGGATTTCATGATGGGCTTAATCATGGCGGGCTCCTCATGTCTCATGCTTTCGTGGACTTTTAATAATAGCGCGGAAGGAAAGCTGTGCGTCCGCGTTACAATCTTTCGATGTTGGACCATGTTGCCAGATTCGTCGTGTACGGCGTCTGGCGTAAGTCTAGGGCTCATTTTTCGCCCTGGACCGTTCCTCTGGGGCGATGCGACTGTCGTTCCAAGAGGAAGGAAATGCATGGGGAGCAAATCTCAGCAACAAGTTCAAGTAACGCCATCGGCCTCTGCGGCGATTCTCGTCGTAATGTATATTGCAGCCTTTGTTGCCGCGTTTAACGAGAACATCATTAACGTGGCGTTGCACGACATTATGGCAGCCTTTTCGGTGAGTGCCACCACGGCACAGTGGCTCGTCTCGGGCTACATGATCGTGACGTCGATTTTTACGGCCATCATGGCCTTCCTGTCCGGCCGTTTCTCGACGCGCAAGCTGCTGTTTTTCGCATGCGGATGCATGGTCGCCGGCGAAGTCCTGTGCCTGGTCGCTCCGTCGTTTAGCGTTTTGCTGCCAAGTCGTATTTTGCAGGCTGCGGGATCGGGCATCTTGTTCCCGCTCATGATGAACGTGGTGCTGTCTTGCGCCCCGCGCGAGAAGCTCGGTTTGTATCTGAGCCTGGGCGGCGCCTGCATTACGCTAGGACCGGCGTTTGGACCCGTGATCAGCGGTCTTATGTGCACGTTGTTTGGCTGGAGGGCGGTATTCGTAGTGCCGCTGGTGGGCGGCGTTGTGGTCGCTGCGGCGGGCGTAAAGCTTGTTCAGAATGTCGGAGAGCGCTCGAACACCACGCTTGATATTCTGTCGGTTGTTTTGCTCGCCGCCGGCATTACGGCATTTGTGTATTCCGTAGGCGAGTTCTCGACCAATCTGATTGCCGGTATCGTGGCGCTTTTCGCCGCCATTGTGCTGCTCGGCCTGTTTGCGGCCCGTCAGCTCAAGCTCGAGCATCCGGTGCTTAACGTGCGTCCCATGGCGAGCGTTCGTTTTTGGCCCGCGTGCCTGCTTGTGGTGGTGTCGATGATGACGACGTTCTCGATGAGCGTTTTGTTGCCGCTCTATTTTGAGGGCGCATACGGCATGACCGCACTTATTGCGGGCTTGCTGATTTTGCCGGCAATTGCCTGCAACGCCGTGACCTCGATTGTGGGCGGACGCGTGATGGACGCCCGTGGCGCATGGCCGCTGCTGCCGGTCGGCTTTGCCCTGATTGCCGTGGGACAGATTGCAATCTCGATGACGGCGGCAAGCATGAACATCGGCGTTGTCGTGGCGCTGACCGTTGTGGTGTATGCCGGAGTCGGCCTGGTGCTGAGTCCCTCGCAGACGGCCGGCTTGGAGACGCTGCCTGCCGCTGAGCATCCTCACGGAACGGCATTGCTCAACACGTGGAACATGATTGCCGCATCGTTTGGCCCGTCGCTGTTTATCGGCCTGCTCTCGAGTTCTGCCGCGACCGCCGGCGCCGCTGGCGCTGCGTCCGACGTTGCCCAGGCGATTGGATTTGCAGCTGCCGTGCGTGTGGCGGCTGTAATTGCCGTGGTCGGGTTCGCGACGTCGCTGGTGTACGCTCGTCGCGAGTCGCACATGTCGCATTAATGTGTGCACATAGATTCTGCAGCTAGATTGGATGGCGACACCATAAACTAATGGACGTTTTGCCGAGAGGCATGAATGTTTAAAGCGCAAAGAGTGCGCGACGGGCCCCGCGAATGGGGCGATGATGCCCGAGAGGGCCAAGAAGGAGTCTCATGTCCGAGAACGAAGAGATCATGAACGAGACCGAGAACGAGACCGTGGCTGCCGAGGTCGAGGCAGTCGAGACCGTGGAGACCGAAGCTGCCGAGGTTGAGGTTGCTGACGAGGTTTCCGCCGAGGAGGAGGCCGAGGTTGTCGAGGCCGCCGTTGATTACGATGACGAAGAGCTGATGGACAAGATGCAGAAGGCCGCCCGTCTGCTGCGTAGCCGTCGCTTTGCTATTTCCAAGGAGGAGGAGGCCAAGGCCGAGCGCATGGCGAACATCGAGCGCGCCATCAAGCTCCTTGACCTCAAGCCCAAGATGGAGCAGAAGGAAATGTCCGACCTGCTGGGCATGCGCCTTCGTGAGCTCGATGGCCTGATGGCCGAGGCCGAGGCTGCCGATCTGGTCGGCCGCATCGACGACGCCGAGGGCGATATGCGCAAGATTGTTGTCTTCGCCGCCGAGGATGCCGCTGAGGGCCTGGTCGAGCTTGCCAACAAGAAGGAGAAGCTCCTGCCCGAGCTTTCTTACGAGGAGGCCACCGAGCTGATGGCCGCTCTCGATAAGGTTATCGCTCCGCTCGTCGCCATGGGCCTGGACGAGGATCGCGGTCCTCGCGGCGGCCGTGACGACCGTGGTGGCCGTGGCGGCGACCGTGGCGGCCGCGGCGGCTTTGGCGATCGTGGTGGCCGTGGTGGCGACCGCGGCGGTCGCGGTGGCGACCGTGGCGGCTTTGGTGACCGTGGCGGCGACCGTGGCGGTCGCGGCGGCTTTGGTGGCAACCGTGGTGGCTATGGCGACCGCGGCGGCAACCGTGGCGGCTTCGGCGGCAACCGTGGTAACGACCGCGGCGGTCGCGGTGGCGACCGTGGCGGCCGCAACGGTGGCGGCTTCCGCGGTAACCGTTTTTAGTTACGGCGTTTTACCAAACGCCGTAACGGGCCGGCGCTGCGCGGGCCGCATTTGGACAATCTGACGTTCAACTTCAAGGGCGCGACCAG